>NZ_WNXF01000011.1:140333-141839 GCF_010993675.1 Modicisalibacter sp. 'Wilcox' | reverse complement strand
GATGAAGCATGAGACGGGATATCGCCCTCCAAGCCCCATCAAGGCTTGACGGGCAACATAGAATCTCCCACGGCCAGACTGCGGATGAACAACCTACCGAGAGACCAATCTAGCGGCGGGCACGGGAAGCCGTCACGAGCCGGCATCGTAACAATACCGGCGCGTGGCTCGGCCTAGCGCTGGAAGTTGAGCATGCGCTCCAGCGGCTTGAGGGCGCGCTCGCGCAGCGCAGCGTCGACGAACACCTCTCCGCTCAGCTCGCGCAGCGAGCCGGCCAGGTTGTCCAGCGCGTTCATCGCCATCCACGGGCAGTGCGCGCAGCTCTTGCAGGTGGCGCCCTTGCCGGCGGTGGGCGCCTCGAACAGCGTCTTGTCGGGTACCGCCTGCTGCATCTTGAAGAAGATGCCGCGGTCGGTGGCGACGATCAGGCGCTGCTGGGGCAGCTCGCGGGCGGCGTTGATCAGCTGCGAGGTAGAGCCCACCACGTCGGCGATCTCGACCACCGGGGCCGGCGACTCGGGATGCACCAGCACCGCGGCGTCCGGATGCAGCGCCTTGAGGTCGGTGATGCCCTTGGCCTTGAACTCGTCGTGGACGATGCAGGCACCGTCCCACAGCAGCATGTCGGCCCCGGTCTTGTCGCGGATATAGCCGCCCAGGTGCTTGTCGGGAGCCCAGAGGATCTTCTCGCCACGGGCGTGCAGATGCTCGATCACGTCCACCGCGATGGAGGAGGTCACCACCCAGTCGGCCCGCGCCTTCACCGCCGCCGAGGTGTTGGCGTAGACCACCACGGTACGGTCGGGGTGCTGATCGCAGAAGGCGCTGAATTCATCCGCCGGGCAGCCGATGTCCAGCGAGCAGGTCGCCTCCAGGGTGGGCATCAGCACCCGCTTCTCGGGCGAGAGGATCTTGGCCGTCTCGCCCATGAAGCGCACCCCGGCGACCACCAGCGTCGACGCCGGATGCCGGGCACCGAAACGCGCCATCTCCAGCGAGTCGGCGACACAGCCGCCGGTCTCCTCGGCGAGCTGCTGGATGGCGTCATCGGTGTAGTAATGGGCAACCAGCACGGCATCGCGCTGTTCGAGCAGCTGCTTGATCTCGTCGATGCGCGCCTCGTCCTCGGCGGCGATCCGCGTCGGGCAATAGGTGCGCGTCAGGTGCTCTCGGACGAGAGCACGGGAAGTCATGGTTGTCATCGTGTCTACCACTGCGACAGGCAGGGGCTCCCCCTGCGTTCACCGGAAGCGCCACGGACGATCCTGCTCGTCCGTCACGCACCTGAAGCGATCATGGTACTGCGCGCCAATCGCGCTGCCCAGTCCTTCTCGCTTCCCGTGAGACACCAATCGGCGGCGAACGCTCCCGGAACACGCACACGAAAACGCCCCGGCAGAAGGCTGACGGGGCGTTTTCGGGAAATCCTGGTGGGTCGTGTAGGATTCGAACCTACGACCAATTGGTTAAAAGCCAACTGCTCTACCAACTGAGCTAACGACCCGG
>NZ_WNXF01000011.1:0-140235 GCF_010993675.1 Modicisalibacter sp. 'Wilcox' | reverse complement strand
CTGGTGGGTCGTGTAGGATTCGAACCTACGACCAATTGGTTAAAAGCCAACTGCTCTACCAACTGAGCTAACGACCCGGAGCGCCATGGACGCCAGAATCGGCGGGAGTGGTGGGTCGTGTAGGATTCGAACCTACGACCAATTGGTTAAAAGCCAACTGCTCTACCAACTGAGCTAACGACCCGCCGCCGGATCGTCGGAACCGCCACCCCGCGTCGGGAGCGGATGGTGGGTCGTGTAGGATTCGAACCTACGACCAATTGGTTAAAAGCCAACTGCTCTACCAACTGAGCTAACGACCCGTCCGACAGGGCGCACATAGTACTTTCCGTGCGCCGAACTGGCAAGCTTTTTCTTTATCCGTTTCAGCGCTTAACGCGAATGCGGCGCGCCGCGCGGCTTGCGCATCGCCCGCACCGGGCGGCGCTTGTTCTTGTCGCGGCTCCAGCGGTTCTGCTCCTCAGGCGTCAGGCTCGGCACCTTGCGCGGCTCGAGCCCCGCCATGGCCGACAGATCATCGATTTCCTCCTGGGTCAGCTCGACCCACTCGCCGGCCTTGGCCCGCTTGTCGAGGAAGATGTTGCCGTAGCGCACGCGCTTGAGACGGCTGACGGTCAGTCCCTGGGACTCCCACAGCCGACGCACCTCGCGGTTGCGGCCTTCCATGATCACCACGTGGAACCAGGTGTTGATGCCCTCGCCGCCGAACTCCTGCACGTCGGTGAAGCGGGCCGGACCGTCCTCGAGCATCACGCCCTCGACCATCGCCACCACGTGCTCGCGCTGCACGTGCCCCATGACCCGCACCGCATACTCGCGCTCGATCTGCGTCGAGGGGTGCATCAGGCGATTGGCCAGCTCACCGTCGGTGGTGAACAGCAGCAGACCGCTGGTGTTGATGTCCAGACGGCCGATGGCGATCCAGCGCTCGCCCTTGAGCCGCGGCAGCCGCTCGAAGACGGTACGCCGCCCTTCCGGGTCCTTGCGCGTACACAGTTCGCCCTCGGGCTTGTTGTACATGATCACCCGGCGCGGCACTTCGGCATCGGCGCGCAGGTTGACCGGGTTGTCGTCGAGGCTCACGCGGTCGCGGACCTCGATCCGGTCGCCGAGCTTGGCGACCTGGCCGTTGACCTTGACGCGGCCGTCGCTGATCGCCGTTTCCATCTCGCGGCGCGAGCCCAGCCCGGCGCGCGCCAGGACCTTCTGGAGTTTCTCGGTGTTGCTGTTCATGAATCGGATGACATCTCGTCTGATGGGTGATCCGCGCCGCCCGCGGCGCCATCATCGACGTCGCTGTCTGCTGGGCGGGCGCGTGCGGCCAGGCGTGCCTCGAGATCGGCGAAGCTCAGGCCCGTCCGCGCGGACGCCGTCCCGGCGTGTCGGGTATCGTCGGCCGTCCCGGCCGTCGGGTCGTGCATTGTGCCGGTTTCCCCGGCCTCTGTCGCCGGGGCGCCGCTCGGCGGCGTGTCCCCGGCCTCGCTTGATTCAGCCCCGTTCGATCCAGCATAGCCGGATTCCTCGCCGAGCTCGACGTCCTGCAGCGCATGCATCGGCGGCAGCGCATCCAGGGTCTTGAGGCCGAAGTCGTCGAGAAACTGCCGGGTGGTGGCATAGACCGCCGGTCGCCCCGGCACGTCGCGATGGCCGACCACGCGGATCCAGCCGCGCTCGCTCAGGGTACGCATGATCGAACCGCTCACCGAGACCCCGCGCACTTCCTCGATGTCGCCCCGGGTCACCGGCTGACGGTAGGCGATCAGCGCCAGGGTCTCGAGCAGCGCCCGCGAGTAGCGCTGGGGCCGCTCGTCCCACAGCCGCGCCACCCAGGGCGACAGGCGCCGCCGGATGCGCAGCTGGTAGCCCGAGGCTGACTCGAGCAGTTCCAGCGCGCCCTCGGTCAGGCGTGTCTCGAGGCGCGCCAGGGCCTCGCGCAGTTCGCGACGCGGCGGGCGTTCGTGATCGTCGAACACCTCGGCGAGCCGCTCCAGCGACAGCGGCTCGCCGGCCGCCAGCAGTGTCGCCTCGAGAATCTCGTCCAGCCGGGTTTCACTCATCGGGGCTCTCCTCGAAGGCGCTCTCTTCAAAGGCCCTCTCGCCGTGCTCGTCGTCCCATTCGTCGTTCGCCGTGTCACCGGTCTCCCCGCCCTGCCGGGCGCGCACGTGGATCGGCGACAGGGGCGCATTCTGGACGATCTCGATCAGCGCCTCCTTGGCCAGCTCGAGAATCGCCATGAAGGTCACCACCACCCCGGCGCGCCCCTCCTCGAGCGTGAACAGCGACTCGAAGGCCACGAAACGCTCATGGTCCAGGGCCGCCATGATGCGCAGCATGCGCTCGCGGGTCGACAGCACCTCGCGGCTGACGGTGTGCGCCTGGGTCAGCTCGGCCCGCCGGAGGATGCCGGCCAGCGCCCCGAGCAGCTCGTCGAGCCCCACTTCGGGATGCACCACCCGGGTCTCGAGCGGCGGCAGCGCCGCCCGGGCGGGGAACCAGTCGCGCCCCTGACGCGGCAGCTCGTCGAGCGATTCGGCGGCATTCTTGAGGCGCTCGTATTCCTGCAGGCGGCGGATCAGCTCGGCGCGCGGGTCCGCCTCGTCATCCTCGGCATCGCCCCTGGGCGGGCGCGGCAGCAGCGTGCGCGACTTGATCTCGGCGAGCATCGCCGCCATCAGCAGGTACTCGCCGGCCAGGTCGATCTCCAGCGCCTTCATCAGCTCCACGTACTCGATGTACTGGCGCGTGATCGCTGCCACGTCGATGGCGAGGATATCCAGGTTCTGGCGACGGATCAGGTAGAGCAGCAGGTCGAGCGGCCCCTCGAAGGTCTCGAGAAACACCCGCAGCGCCTCCGGCGGGATGTAGAGATCCTCCGGCAGCTCGCGCAGCGGCTCGCCGGCGACCCGCGCCAGCACCGTCTCGACGCCCTCGGCCCCGGTGCCGCCCGCGGCTTGGGGCGCGACGTCCTGAAGGGAGTCGGAAGGAGCCTGGGAGGCGTCCTGGAGAGAATCACTGGCCGTCATGGGGGTCCTCGTTCGCCGAACCGGGCAGTCTACCAAGGCCGAGCCACGGAAACATCCTTGCCGGCTTCGCGCCCAGGGCTATCGCAGTTGGCGTTGTCGGCTCGGGACTGATCCGTCGACAGGCCTGCGAGGGGGCGCTGTGACCCCCTCCCTGGGCGCTACCGACGCCATCCCTGGCGTCGGACCCCCTCTGCGACCTGTCCCCGGCGCCCCTCGTCATGCCTAACTGCGATCGCCCTAGCTTCGCTCCCCGGCCCGTCACACCTCGGTGCCGGCGGGGGCCGCCGTGCGGTAGCGCCCGGTATAGTCGAACAGCTTCTCGCGCACCTGCCAGTAGCGGCCGACGCGCCGCCCCACCACGAAGTCCGGCGCCTTGAGCCGGCGCTCGCCGTCGATCACCGCCTCGGGCGTCTCCGGCCGCCAGTCGCTGCCCGGGGCACGCAGGTGCTCGCGCAGGAAGGCGGCGGCGAAGGCCCGCCGCTGGGCCGGCGTCTCGAGCGCAAACCACTCGTCCAGCGTCGCGCCGTCCTCGTCGTGATAGGTCACCTTCAGGCGCGGCAGCCCACGGCCGTTGGTGACCGCGGCCAGCTGCATGCCCGAGACCCGCAGCACCCGGGCATCCTTGAGCTTGAGCGCGTCGCGCAGCTTGTCGTCGGGGTCGACCAGCCGCGCCCCGCAGCCGTGGCAGGTCCGCGCGGCGATGTCGTTCTCGGCGCCGCACTGCTCGCAGGTCTTGAAGCGAAAACGGAACGCGCACTGCTCCATCGCCGGCCTTGCCGGTTGTGACGTTGTGTCGTTCGCGCGGGGATGGGCGCTATCAACAAGCCCCTGGCAGCGCCGGCCGTAGTGCTCGATCACCAGGTCGCCGTCGCGCTTGCCCCAGAACAGGTTGGCGTGGCCGCACTCGGGACACTCGACCTGGACCGGCTCGGCGTCGGAATCGGGCCGCGGCGCACCGACCTCCGGCGCGTAGAGATCCCAGGGGTTGCCGGCGTAGTCGAGGATCAGGCAATCCGTCTTGCCCGGCGCCAGGCGCAGGCCGCGGCCGACGATCTGCTGGTACAGGCTCACCGACTCGGTGGGCCGCAGGATCGCGATCAGGTCGACGTGGGGCGCGTCGAAGCCGGTGGTCAGCACCGCGACGTTGACCAGGTACTTGAGCCGCCCGGCCTTGAAGGTCTCGATGGTCTGCGTGCGCTCGCGCGAGGGCGTGGCGCCGGTGATCAGTGCCGCCTCGTCGGTGGGCAGATAGCCCAGGATCTCCTCGGCATGGGCCACCGTGGCGGCGAAGATCATCACCCCGCGCCGCTCGCGGGCGCGCTCGATGATCTCGGCGATGATCGTGGGTGTCGCCCGGTGGCCGCTGACCACGCGATTGAGTTCCGCCTCGGCGAAGACCCCGCGCGACGTGGGCATCAGTCGCGAGAAGTCGTAGCGCTCGACGGCGGCATCGATGCGCCTTGGCTCGGCCAGATAGCCCTGCTTGACCATCAGCCGCAGCGGCTGCTCGAACACGCAGTCGCGGAAGAAGCAGTCCGCCTCGCCGCGCACCATGCCGTGATGGTGACGGTGATAGATGAAGCCCTGGCCCAGGCGATACGGCGTGGCGGTCAGCCCCAGTACCTTGAGACGCGGATTGGCGGCCCGGAAATGCGTGATCACTCGCCGGTAGCCGGCGTCCTTGTCCGGCGAGACCCGGTGGCACTCGTCGATCACCAGCAGCGTGAAATCGCCCGCCGCGAAGGCCTCGAGGTTGCGCACCACCGACTGCACCGAACCGAACACCACCTGGCGTGCGGCCTCCTTGCGGCCCAGCCCGGCGCTGAAGATGTCGGCCTCGAGCCCGTAGGCCCGGTACTTGGCGTGATTCTGCTCGACCAGCTCGCGCACATGCGCCAGCACCAGCACCCGGCCGCGGGCCAGGCGCGCCAGCTCGGCGATCACCAGCGACTTGCCGCTGCCGGTGGGCAGCACCACCACCGCCGGGTCGTCGCCGGCGCGAAAGTGCTCGACCACGCGCGCCACCGCCTGGCGCTGGTAGGGGCGCAGGGTGGGCACGTCATGGCGCTCACTCATGCCAAGGCCCCGCCACCGACCATGCAAACCCGGCCTTCCGGACAGGCCTCCCTGGACACGAGAGTTGAAGAAACGGACAACGACCCGACATACTCATATACACCTTGGCGGCAGACAGGGACGTCGCCGGCCCTGTCTTTGCCCACATCGCAAGAGGAGATGGCCCACCATGAAAGCACCCACCGGTCCCGAATGCCCCGTCTGCGGCAGTCGCGAGAAGCGCTTCCCGCCGGGTCGCGAGGGGCAGTACCACGTGTTCTGCGACAACTGCGACCATGACTTCGGTCGCTACGACCAGTTGATCGGCCAGTTCCGCCACATCCTCGACGATCTCGAACACCAGCTGGGCATCGACGACGCCTCGCCCCGTTCGACCCCCGAGGCGTCCGACACGCCGCCGCGCTGACGACCACGGCGCTGCCGGGAATCACAACGTCAAGGCCGCAGCCCGGAGGCTGCGGCCTTTTCGCGGGTATCGCGGTCCGCCGATCAGCCGACCCACACCCGGGCGTTGCGGAACAGCCGCATCCAGGCGCCGTCGCGGGTCCATTCGCTCGGTCGCCAGGAATTGGTGACCGCCCGCGCGACGCGCTCGGGGTGCGGCATCATGATGGTCACCCGGCCGTCGGGCGTGGTCAGGCCGGTGATGCCGGACGGCGAGCCATTGGGGTTGGCCGGGTAGTGGGTGGTCACCTGGCCGTAGTTGTCGACGTAGCGCAGGGCGATCTGGCCGCCGCCCTGCATGGCCCGCAGGTGGCCGCTGTCGCGGAACTCGGCACGCCCTTCGCCGTGGGCCACGGCGATCGGCAGCCTTGAGCCTTCCATCCCGGCAAGCAGGATCGACGGACTTTCCTCGACCCGCACCATCGAGACGCGGGCCTCGAACTGCTCGGACTCGTTGCGCACGAAGCGCGGCCAGCTCTCGGCGCCGGGGATCAGCTCCTTGAGCTGGGAGAGCATCTGGCAGCCGTTGCACACCCCCAGCGCGAAGCTGTCGTCGCGGGCGAAGAAGTCCGCGAACTGCGCCCGCGCCCGCGCGTTGAACAGCACCGACTTGGCCCAGCCGCCGCCGGCGCCCAGCACGTCGCCGTAGGAGAAGCCGCCGCAGGCGACCAGCCCCTTCATGGTGGCCAGGTCGACGCGCCCGGCCAGGATGTCGCTCATGTGCACGTCGAGCGTCTCGAAGCCGGCCTGATCGAAGGCCGCGGCCATCTCGACATGGCCGTTGACGCCCTGCTCGCGCAGGATCGCCATGCGCGGGCGGGCGGTGTTGACGAACGGCGCGGCCACGTCCTCGTCGACGGCGAAGGTCGGCTCCGCGCACAGGCCCGGATCGCGCAGGTCGAGCAGGTTGTCGAACTCGGCCTTGGCACAGTCGGGATTGTCGCGCAGCGCCTGCAGGCGGTAGCTGGTCTCGGCCCAGGTCCGCTGCGCCAGCGCGCGGGTGGTCTCGAGCAGCGGCTCCTCGAACAGCGTGACGCGCACTTGGTCGTCGTAGCGCGGCCGGGCGATCACCCCGCAGGTCTCGATGCCGGCGGCAGCGAACTGGGCCAGCACCGTCTCGGTCTCCTGGCGGTTGACCTGAATGACCGCGCCGAGCTCCTCGGCAAACAGCGCCCCCGGTGCCGCATAGGCGTCGTCGATCAGCCAGTCGAGCTTGATCTCCAGCCCGCCGCGCCCGGCGAAGGCCATCTCCAGCAGGGTCACCAGCAGGCCGCCGTCGCTGCGGTCGTGATAGGCCAGCAGCTTGCCGTCGGCATTGAGCCCCTGGATGACCGCGAAGAACGCCTTGAGGTCCTCGGCGTCGTCGAGGTCCGGGCAGGCATCGCCCACCTGGCCGTAGACCTGGGCCAGCGCCGAGCCGCCCAGGCGATTACGCCCGCCGCCCAGATCGACGAGGATCAGGTCGCTCTCGTCCTGGTCGAGGCGCAGCTGCGGCGTCAGCGTCTTCAGCGCATCGGTGACGGGGGCGAAGCCGGTGATGTTCAGCGTCAGCGGCGCGGTGACCTTCTTGTCCTCGGTGGCGTCACCCTCGCCGGCCTGCCAGGCGGTGCGCATGGACATCGAGTCCTTGCCCACCGGCACGGCGACGCCCAGCGCCGGGCAGAGTTCCATGCCCACCGCGTGCACGGCGTCATACAGCGCCTGGTTCTCGCCCGGGTGGTCGGCGGCGCTCATCCAGTTGGCGGAGAGCCGGACGTTGCCCAGCGCCGCGATCGGCGCCGCCGCCAGGTTGGTGATCGCCTCGGCCACCGCCAGCCGCGCGCTGGCCGCCGGGTCGATCAGCGCCACCGGCGGGCGCTCGCCCATCGCCATCGCCTCGCCGGCGTGGGTGTCGAACGCGGCCGTGGTCACCGCGCAGTCGGCCACCGGCACCTGCCAGGGGCCGACCATCTGGTCACGGGCCACCATGCCGGTGATCGAACGGTCGCCGATGGTGATCAAAAAGCTCTTGGAGGCCACCGCCGGCAGGCGCAGCACGCGATCGAGCGCCTCGCGCAGGTCGAGGTTGTCGAAGTCGGCGCCGGGCATCGGCCGCGCCTCGCGCGTGAAGTCGCGCTGCATCTTGGGCGGCTTGCCGAACAGCACGCTCATCGGCAGGTCCACCGGCAGGCTGTCGAAATGGCCATCGTGAACCTGCAGGTGGTGGGCCTCGGTGGCCTCGCCGACCACCGCATAGGGGCAGCGCTCGCGCTGGCACAGCGCGTCGAAGGTCTCGAGGTCCTCGGCCGCCACCGCCAGCACATAGCGTTCCTGGGCCTCGTTGCACCAGATCTCCAGCGGGCTCATGCCCGGCTCGGCGTTGGGCACGTCGCGCAGCTCGAAGCGCCCGCCGCGGCCGCCGTCCTTGACCAGCTCGGGCAGGGCGTTGGACAGCCCGCCGGCGCCGACGTCGTGGATGAAGGCGATCGGATTGCCCTCGCCCAGTGCCCAGCAACGGTCGATGACCTCCTGGGCACGGCGCTCGATCTCGGGGTTGTCGCGCTGCACCGAGGCGAAGTCGAGATCCTCGCTGGAGCTGCCGGAGGCCATGCTCGATGCCGCGCCGCCACCCAGGCCGATCAGCATCGCCGGCCCGCCCATCACGATCAGCCGGGCGCCGACGGGGATCTCGCCCTTCTCGACGTGCTGCGCGCGGATGTTGCCGTAGCCGCCGGCGAGCATGATCGGCTTGTGGTAGCCGCGCCGCTCGATGCCGTCGGGGCCCACCGCGTCCTGCTCGTAGGTGCGGAAGTAGCCGTTGAGGTTGGGGCGGCCGAACTCGTTGTTGAACGCCGCGCCGCCGATCGGCGCCTCGAGCATGATGTCGAGCGCCGACTGGATGCGCTCGGGCTTGCCGTAGTCGAAGGCTTCCCAGGGCTGAACGAACTCGGGGATGCGCAGGTTGGAGACCGCGAAGCCGGTCAGCCCCGCCTTGGGCTTGCCGCCGCGGCCGGTGGCGCCCTCGTCGCGGATCTCGCCGCCCGAGCCGGTGGCCGCGCCGGGATGCGGGGCGATCGCCGTGGGGTGGTTGTGGGTTTCCACCTTCATCAGGATGTGGATCGGCTCGCGCGTCGCCGCGTAGCGTGCCTCGTCGTCGCCCAGCCGCGGCGCGGCGAAGAAGCGGCCTGCTTCGGAACCTTCGATCACCGCCGCGTTGTCGCTGTAGGCGGAGAGAATGCCCTCCGGCGCGTGCTTGTGCGTATTGCGGATCATCTGGAACAGCGAGTGCGGCTGCACCTCGCCGTCGATGGTCCACTCGGCGTTGAAGATCTTGTGCCGGCAGTGCTCGGAGTTGGCCTGGGCGAACATCATCAGCTCGACATCGCTGGGGTTGCGCTCCAGGCCGCGGAACGCCTCCAGCAGGTAGTCGATCTCGTCGTCGGCCAGCGCCAGGCCCAGCGCACCGTTGGCCTCGACCAGTGCCGCACGGCCGCCGCCGAGCACATCCACCTGCCCCAGCGGCGCGGGCTCGTGATGCGCGAACAGCTTGACCGCGTCCGAGGCGTTGGCCAGGACCGTTTCGGTCATGCGGTCGTGGAGCGTGGCGACGATCGCCGAGAAGGCCGTCTCGCTGAGCACGCCCTCCAGCCGGACGCGATAGGCAATGCCGCGCTCGATGCGGCGGACCTTGTCCAGGCCGCAGTTGCGGGCGATGTCGGTCGCCTTGGACGACCACGGCGAGATGGTGCCCAGGCGGGGCACGACCAGGAACAGGTGGCCGGCACGCGGCGTTTCGGCCTCGTCCCGGACACCATAGGTCAGCAGGCTGTCGAGCACCTCGCGTTCGCGGTCGTCCAGCTCTCCGTCGAGGTCCACGAAGTGGACGTACTCGGCGTGCAGCGAGTCGACCTCGGTGACCCGCTCGCGCAGGGTGCTGAGCAGCTTGGCATGACGGAAAGCGGAAAGGGCGGGCGCTCCTCGCAGTTCGAGCATGTCGAAAGAAGCCTCTGAAGAAAGCCGAAAGATGGTCGCCGCGGCGGCGGCAATGAACACCCATGATACTGGAAAGGCGGGATATCGAGAAATCCGCGGCGGCGTGGAAACGCCCGAGATGACAGTTTCCCGGCCGCCGGGTATGGTAAGCCGTCCACTGTAACCAATTGAAAACATGCTCAAGGCTTTCGCTCGCCACCCGCGCCGTACCGCGCTGGCCGGGCTGGGTGCCATGCTGCTGGGCTGGCCCATCCGGCAGGCGCCGCCCGATGATACCCTGCTCGCGTCGATTCGAGACCGCGACTTCCTGCAGGTGGCCACCCGCAACACCCCGACCACTTACTACCAGGGGCGCCAGGGGCCGACCGGCTTCGAGTTCGAGCTGGCACGGCGCTTCGCGGATCGGCTCGGCGTCAGCCTGGCACTGGACAGCGACGGCAACATCGGCGATGTGATCGCGGCGGTGCGCGACGGCGACGCCGACCTGGGCGCGGCCGCCCTGCCCCTGGATCCGAGCCTGCCCGGCGTGAACTTCAGCCGCGCGATCATGACGCTGCAGCCACTGGTGGTTTATCGGCGTGGCCTGCCGCCGATCGACGCGCCCGAGGATCTGATCGGGCACTCCATCGGCGTGATCAAGGGCTCGGGCGCCAGCCTGGTGCTGCGCGAGCTGCAATCCCGGCTGACAAAGCTGAGCTGGAAGGAATCCGCGGACCTGGAGGTGGCCGACCTGCTGAGCATGGTGGAAAACGGCGAACTGGACGCCGCGGTGATCTACGCGCACCAGTTCAAGCTCAATCGCCTGTTCTTCCCCGGGGTGGAAAACGGCTTTTTGATCGGCGACCCGCTGAGCCTGGCCTGGGCCCTGCCCGCCAGCGGCGGCCTGGCCCTGCTGCGCCGGGTCAATGCCTTCCTCGACGCCATGCAGGGCAGCGGCACGCTGGACACCCTGATCAATCGCTACTTCGGCCACGATGACTACCTGGAATACGTCGGCGCCCGTACCTTCATCCAGCAGGCCAACCAGCGCCTCGACGACTACAAGGACGACTTCGTCGCCGCCGCCAAGGACACCGGCTTCGACTGGAAGCTGCTCGCCGCCCTGGGCTACCAGGAGTCCCACTGGAAGCCCCGGGCCACCTCGCCGACCGGCGTGCGCGGCCTGATGATGCTCACCGAACGTACCGCCCAGGAGGTGGGCATCGACAACCGCCTCGACCCCGCCCAGAGCATCGAGGGCGGCGCCCGCTACCTGCGCGAGATGGAACAGCGCCTGCAGCCCGAGATCCAGGGCCAGGACCGCCTGTGGATGGCGCTGGCCGCCTACAACGTCGGCCTGGGGCATCTCTACGATGCCCAGAAGATCGCCGACATGCGCGGCGACGACCCCTACGCCTGGCCCGACGTGCGCAAGGCCCTGCCCCTGCTGCAGAAGCGCGAGTGGTACAGCCAGGTCCGCCACGGCTACGCGCGGGGCGGCGAGCCGGTGATCTACGTGCGCAACATCCGCCGCTACTACGAGATTCTCAACTACATGGAGCGCAGCGAGCAGCAGTTCTTCCAGCTCAACCAGCGCGCGCCCGGCGACGCGGACACCCAGCAGCTGTTCGACGTGGTGCCGCCGGTCCTGTAGCACTCATCCCGCGCCGCCTTCCGGCTCACGCCGCACGGCGAAGAAGTCCTGCATCAGCCGCCGCGCCCGGGTCGCCAGCACGCCGCCCTCCACCACCACCCGGTGATTGAACCACGGCTGGGCGAACAGGTTGGCGCGGGACTCCACCATGCCGGTCCGGGGCTCCGCGGCACCGTACACCACGCGCGCCAGCCGCGCGTTGATGATCGCCCCGGTGCACATCAGGCAGGGCTCGAGCGTCACGTACAGGGTGCAGCCCTCCAGGCGATAGTTGGCGGCTCGCTCGGCGGCGGCGCGCAGCGCGCGAATCTCGGCATGGGCACTGGGATCGTGAGCGCCGACCGGGGCGTTGTAGCCGGCGCCGATCAGCTCGCCGACGGCATCCACCACCACCGCCCCCACCGGCACCTCGTCGCGTGACAGCGCCTCGCGGGCCTGGTCCAGGGCACGGTGCATGTAGTAGGTGTCGCTGCGCATGAACGGGGTCTCGGGTATCCTGTCGATGGACATAGCTTACACGCCGGGAGAACACCCATGACACACGCACTCGACGGCCTGGTCTCGCTGCTGGGCCTGGAGATGCTCGAGGAGAACCTGTTCCGGGGGCGCAGCCAGGATCTCGGCTTTCCCCAGCTGTTCGGCGGCCAGGTCCTCGGTCAGGCGCTCTCCGCCGCCAGCCAGACCGTCGACCCGGCACGCCGCGTGCATTCCCTGCACGGCTACTTCCTGCTCGCCGGCGACGCCCACCATCCGGTGATCTATCAGGTGGACCGGGTGCGCGACGGCGGCAGCTTCTCCACGCGCCGGATCAGCGCCACCCAGCACGGCCGCACGATCTTCTTCTGCAGCGCCTCGTTCCATGTCGACGAGCCCGGCTTCGCCCACCAGGCGCGCCGGCCCGACGTCGCCGATCCCGACACCCTGATCGCCGAGGGCGCCGAACCGCAGCGCTTCGACGGCCATCCCGTGGAGTTCCTGCACCTGCCGGACGGCGAACGCGACGGCATGCCCACCCAGCGGCTGTGGTTCCGCCTGGCCGGCGAGCTGCCCGACGACGCCATCCTGCACCGCTACCTGCTGGCCTACAGCTCGGACTTCAACCTGCTGACCACCAGCCTGATCGGCCACGGCACCCGCTTCGGCGACCCGCGGCTGCGCATCGCCAGTCTCGACCACGCCCTGTGGTTCCACCGCGACGCGCCGATCAACGACTGGCTGCTCTACGACATGGCAAGCCCCCGGGCCGGCGGCGCGCTCGGTTTCGCCCGCGGCAGCCTCTTCGACCGGGCCGGCCGGCTGGTCGCCTCGTCGGCGCAGGAGGGGCTGGTACGGCTCAAGGACGCCTGATGTCCCCGCGACCTCCGCCGAAACGCCAGCGGCCGGCCCCGAAGGGCCGGCCGCTGCGTGTCATCGCCGGTGAGACGGTCGCGGTTCAGGCCGCGTCCTTCTTCAGCGAGGCCATGTCGATGACGAAGCGATAGCGCACGTCACCCGCCTTCATGCGCTCCCAGGCCTCGTTGATGTCCTGGATGTCGATCATCTCGACGTCGCAGGTGATGCCCTTCTCGGCACAGAAGTCGAGCACTTCCTGAGTCTCGGGGATGCCGCCGATCAGCGAGCCGGCCAGCACGCGGCGCCGGAAGATCAGGTTGGCACCCGCCACACCGGGCTCCAGCGGCTGCATCTGGCCGACCAGGATGTGCGTGCCATCGTAGGTCAGCGCCTGCAGGTAGGGGTTCAGGTCGTGCTCGTTGGGCACGGTATCGAGCATGAAGTCGAAGGTCTCGGCGACCGCCGCCATCTGCTCCTCGTCGGTGGAGACCACCACATGATCGGCGCCGTTGGATTTCGCCTCGGCCACCTTGCTCTCGGAGCGGGTGAAGATCGTCACCTCGGCCCCCAGCGCCTTGGCCAGCTTGACCCCCATGTGGCCCAGGCCGCCCATGCCGATCACCCCGACCTTGTCGCCCGGCTTGACGCCGTAGTGCTTGAGCGGCGAGTAGGTGGTGATGCCGGCGCACAGCAGCGGCGCGGCGGACTTCAGGTCGATGCCTTCCGGCATGCGCAGCACGAAACGCTCGCTGACCACGACCTTGTCGGAATAGCCGCCCTGGGTCAGCGTGCCGTCGTGACGGTCCTCGCTGCCGTAGGTCATGGTGAAGCCTTCGGCGCAGTACTGCTCCAGGCCGTCGTCGCAGGCCTGGCAATGGCGGCAGGAGTCGACCATGCAGCCCACGCCGACCAGGTCGCCCTCCTTGTAGTGCTTGACGTCGCTGCCCACGGCGGTCACGCGGCCGACGATCTCGTGGCCCGGCACCACCGGGTAGGCCGCCATGCCCCAGTCGTCGCGGGCGAAGTGCAGGTCGCTGTGGCAGACGCCGCAGTAGAGAATATCGATCGAGACGTCATCGGGACGCGGCTCGCGACGGTCGAAGGCATACGGCTCGAGCGCCGATTCGGCGGAATGGGCGGCATAACCCTTGGCATTGGCCATGAAGTCACTCCCTGTTGGATCATGGAGCCCGCCGGCCACGGCAGCCGGCAAACGGGACGAACAACGCCGCACAGTGTGGTTCATGACTCCGCCTCCGGCCATGCCGAATTCTGTACGATTCATGCCCGATACTCCGCAGCCTCCCGGTCATATGCCGGAAAACGGCAGATTTTCTGCTCACGAGTACGCTATCCTGAGGCCCTTGATCGCCAACCCACAGGCTCGTCGATGACCACGCTCACCGCCTCCCCCGACGCGTCGCCGGCCACCGCGACCCCGGCCCGGCTCCAGCACATGGCCGCACTGATCGCCCCGCTCGTCGACGGCGACGGCTTTTTGCCCACCGCCCTGCCGGGCGTGCAGCTGATCGCCTCGCACTGCGGCCACGCGCGCACGCCGCTGATCTACGAGCCCAGCCTGATCATCATCGTTCAGGGCGGCAAGATCGGCTACCTGAACGAGCGCGTGATTCACTACGGCGCCGGCCACTACCTGGTCCAGGCCCTGCCGCTGCCCTTCGAGTGCGAGACCCAGGCCAGCGACCGGGAGCCGCTGCTGGGCGTGTCGATCCGCCTGGATCGGCTGATGCTCGGCGAGCTGGCCCGCCCCTGGCTCAGGGCCGGGCAGGAACGCCCCGCCGGTCCGCCGACGCCGATGGCGGCCGTGCCCCTGGAGGGGCGCATGGCGGAAAACGTCACCCGCCTGCTCGACTGCCTGTACGACCCGCTGCTCGCCGAGACGCTCGGCGAGGCCCGCCTGCGCGAAGTGGTCTTCGAGGCCCTGCGCGGCCCTCAGGGCGAGTCGCTGCTGCAGCTGCTGGCCACCTCCGGCCAGTACGCGCGCATCGGCGAGGCGCTGGATTTCCTGCACCGCCACTACGCCCGGCCGCTGACGGTGGATCACCTCGCCGAGCAGGTCAGCATGAGCGCCTCGCACTTTCACCATCATTTCAAGCGCACCACGCACCTGGCGCCGATGCAGTACCTCAAGCGCCTGCGCCTGCTCAAGGCGCGCTCGCTGCTCGACCAGCAGGGCTGGCAGGTCGGGCGTACCGCGACCGCGGTGGGCTACCAGAGCCCCTCGCAGTTCAGCCGCGACTACAAGCGCTACTTCGGCGTCAGCCCCGGCACGGAGCGCCGCCGCCCGCTCGACGCCGCCGGCATCACAGGGCCATGAGCCCCTGGATCAGGTAGACCGCCCCCACCACGGTGACGATCCAGCGCGTCCAGTAGCGAAAGTGGGCATTGCTGAGCCGCCGCAGGACGCCGTTGCCCGCGCGCGTACCGAGGAAGGCCACCGGCACGGCCAGCGCGATGGCCCCCCACTGGTCGGCGCTCAGCGCCAGGGCCGAGCCGGCGTAGAAGATGATCTTGATGGCATGGGCGATCACCTGGACAGCTGCCTTGGTGGCGACGATCTGGCGACGATCCATGCCGGTGCGAATGAAGAACAAATCGATGGTCGGCCCGGACACCCCGGCGGCGATGGTCAGGCCCCCGGCGATCACCCCGCAGGCCAGGGCGTGCCCGGGTCGCGAGGCATCGAAGTGGAACCAGCGCCGGGGGATCCACACCAGCACCGGCATCACGCCGATCAGCAGCGACACGATGGTGACATCCGGGTGATAGCCCAGCCAGGCCAGCACCACGGCCGAGACGGCGCCTCCGGAGGCGATCAGGGCGACGATGCGCGGCGCGATGTAGCGGCGCGACAGCCAGGCCCGTGAGCCGTTGGAGGCCAGCTGGATGACGCCATGCACGACGATTGCCACGCTGGCCGGCAGCGCCAGCAGCAGGCACCCCAGCAGGATCAGGCCGCCGGCCATGCCGAAGATGCCCGACAGCGTCGAGGTCAGGAAGACGACAGCGAAGAAGGCGGCGGTCAGGGGAAGCGTCACGACGTCGGGGCTCCTCGGCGGGCCGATGGCAACGGCGACGCACCATCGGCATGGGCTAGACTGGCCATGCTACCACCGGGCATCGGGCACCGGGCCCCGCAGCGCCTCGCTCGCGACCGAGCGGACGCTGGCGCGCGTCTCGTCGCCCCGGGGTACAATCCGCCGCACGCCGGCAGGGCGCGGAAGAATCGCACGAAAACACGCCGTTTGCGGGGGCTGAGCTCGCCTTCTCGCGCGCGCCGCGGCACGATAATGGCCCCTGCAGGTCGGCCGCGGACAATCGCTAAGCTGTCGTTAAGAATTCGTGCCCACCCTGTCGCCACCTCATCTTGCCATCGCGGGAACTTCGATGCTTCGATCCCTATCCACTCGCCTGTCGTCCTGGCCCCAGATCCGTACCTGGCAATCGGGCCTGCTGCTGACCCTGGTCACCGCCATCGCGGTCGCCGTGATCCGGGTCACCCACCTGCCGTTGATGCCCATCGACGAGACGCGCTATCTCTCGGTGGCCTGGGAGATGTGGCAGCACCACAGCTTCCTGGTCCCGCTGCTCAACGGCGAGACCTACGCCCACAAGCCGCCGCTGCTGTTCTGGGTGATTCAGGCCGGCTGGGCGCTGTTCGGCACCAGCGATGTCGTGGCCCGCCTGGCGGTGCCGGCCGTCGGCCTGCTGGCCTTCCCGCTGCTGGTGGCCATCCAGCGCGAGTGGCCCGAGTCACAGGCGCCGGGCATGCGCTGGGCGCCGCCGGTGCTGCTGGCCATGACCATGTGGTTCGTCTACATGGCCCTGAGCATGTTCGACATCCTGCTGACCACCTGCTTCCTGGTCGCGGTGCTGGGCTGGGTGCGCTACGTGCACCGCGACGATCGTCGCTGGGTCTGGCTGGCCGGCTTCGGCCTGGGACTGGCCCTGCTCGCCAAGGGGCCGGTGATCCTCATCTACTGGCTGCCGCTGACCCTGAGCATGCGCTTCTGGCGCGCCGAGGGTGTGACCATCGGCGCCCGCCACTACTGGGCGATCCTGCCGGCCACCCTGCTCGGTGCCGCCGTGGTGCTCGCCTGGGCCATTCCCGCCGCGATCGATGGCGGCCCCGCCTATGCCGAGGCGATCTTCTGGGGCCAGTCTGCGGGGCGCGTGGCCAACGCCTTCGACCATGCCCGCCCCTGGTACTGGTACCTGCCGCTGCTGCCGCTGCTGACCCTGCCCTGGCCGACCGTCTGGCTGTGGCGGCGTCCGCTAGCCGGTGGTTCGCTCGAGCGTTTCGCCCTGTGGGGCTGCCTGCCGCCGCTGGCGATCCTGAGCCTGGTCAGCGGCAAGCAGATCCACTACCTGATGCCGGCCCTGCCCTTCCTGGCGATCTGGGTGGCCGGTCAGATCGAGCGCCATCCGCCCCGTCGCACCTGGCTCTACCGTATCCTGCTGCTGGTGCTCGCCGGCCTGATGCTCGCCCTGCCCGAGATCGCCCAGCGCTTCTATCCGCTAGCCCCCCTGTCCAATGCCACGCGTCTTCTGGCGCTGGTGCCGCTGGCGTTCATCGCCTGGCTGAGCCTGCACCCCCGGCGCGTGGTCATGACGCTGGCCTGGCCGCTGAGCCTGCTGGCCCTGCTGGTGGGGTTGTCGCCGGCGCTGACCCGCTACTACGACGTCACGCCGATCGCCCGCGAGATCGGCCATCAGCAACAGCAGGGCGTGCCGGTCGCCTATATCGGCGACTATGCCGACCAGTTCCGCTTCCTCGGCCGCCTCACCCACGACATGGCCGTGATCGACTCCGACGAGGTCGCCGCCTGGAGTGCCGACCACCCGCAGGGCGCGCTGATCGAGGTGCTCGACGAGGTCTCGCCCGCCCAGCGTGACGCGGCGCTGTTCACCCAGCCCTACCGCGGCAGCGTCCTGGTGCTGATGCCCACCGCCCGCTACGGCCTGCTCGACCGCTGAGCCACCCCCTCCGCCCCCGAACACGAAAGGGCCCGGCATCCGCCGGGCCCTGTCGTCAGGCACAACTCGCGATTCGTTCACCGGGCAGCGTCAGGCGATATCATCCGGCCCCGGCGCCCGCTTGTGGCCGGTCACCATCGAGCGCGCCAGGTTCTCGCGATGCTGCCAGCTCGAGGCGATCACCCCGGCCACGTGCAGGCCGACCAGTGCCAGCAGGGCGTTGCCCAGGAACTGGTGAGTCTCCTGCACCCAGGCCACGCCCCAGAAGGCGTCGGTGGTCTGCAGCCAGCCGGTGAGCGCCTGCGCGGCCAGCCCCGCCAGCAGCACGGCGATCATCAGCCCCCCGGCCGGATTGTGACCGAGGTAGCGCGGTTCCCGGCGGCGTGCCATCGCCTTCAGATGACCCAGCGCCGCACCCGGCGAGGCGATGAAGTGGCGGAACCGCACGTGGTGCGGCCCCACCAGACCCCACAGCAACCGCCAGGCGATCAGGGCGGCGACGCTGTAGCCCGCCCACTCGTGGACCGTCTGCCAGACGCCCGACGTCAGCCAGGCGGTGGCGAAGGCGGTCACCAGACTCCAGTGAAAGAGGCGCGTCCACAGGTCCCAGACCTTGATGGTGGCAGTCTCGTGGGTCATGGATCAGTCGTCCTCGCCCCCGACCGGGGCCAGCGTCCTGGGATTGAAGTAGACTTCACGGCGATGGCCGTCGGCATCCAGCGCGTAGACCTCGTAGCAGCCCTCTTCCTGCTTGACTCGCTTGATGTCCCAGCCCTTCGCCGAGAGCTGCTGTTCCAGAGCGCTCTGGGGCTGCCACTGGTCCTTGGGCACCTGGCAGCGATCGCCGGCCAGGGCGCTGCCGGCCAGGGTCAGGGCGGCGAGGGCGGTTGCCGTCAGCACGGTCGTCTTCATGGAAATCTCCTCTCAGGGTGTTATTGGTGTCACGCGCGGTGACCGTGCCCACGCTAGAGCCCCAAGCTGAACGATGGCTTAAGAGGAGAATGACGAAGCGATGACGGCGCGCGGTGCGGCCTGGCCGGGCCTGGCCTGGCCGAACCCGGGCATCACACCACCAGCACGTTGCCCAGCATACCGATCATGAAGCCCATCACCGCGCCCAGCGGCGGGGTCCAGTGATTGCGCATCCGCGACTGCGGTGCGATGTCCTGAAAGACCAGATAGAGGATCCCGCCCCCGGCGAAGGCCATGATCGCGGCGGTCAGCGCCGGCCGATCCTCTAGGAACAGATAGCCCAGCACCGCCGCCAGCGGCCCCAGCACGCTCACCGCCAGCAGCACCAGCAGGATCCGGCGGGAGGACATCCCCAGGTGGCGCATGTCGCGAAAGGCGTTGAAGCCTTCCGGCAGGTTCTGCAGACCGATGAAGGCCGCCAGCAGCGTTCCCAGGCGCCGATCGTGCCCGAACACCGCGCCCAGCGAGATCGCCTCGGGCACGAAGTCCATCAGCAGCGCCATGAACTGCGCCCAGTTGCCGCCGCGTCGCTCGAGGTAGGCATCGATCACGCAGAACAGCCCGCCCCCGACCAGAAAGGCCACCGCCAGGCCGGCCGGCGGCAGCACCTCCATGCCCTCGGGAATCAGCGCGAAGGCCACCGCCGCCACCAGGATGCCGCCCCCGAAGGCCACGATGCCGTGCATCAGCTCCTGCTGGGTCGCCGTCCGGGCCCGGCCGCTGAATCGTGCGCCCAGCCCGCCGGCGAAGGCGCACAGCCCGGACAGCCAGGCGATGGTGACGATGGTGGCAAGGATATCCATGACGCGTGCCGCTCCCTCCGGTTCGAGACGAGGCCCGAGTATGCCACGACCCCGCCGCACACGACGCCCTCGCTGGCCGCGGCGCGACTTATCCGTTAAGCTGCAGGCCCGCTGCCCCGCCGGCACCTTCGCGCCGGCCCCATCCTGCAGCCACCGAGAGATTCCATGAGCTTTGCTTCCCTGGGGCTGTCCGCCCCGCTGCTGAAGGCCGTGGCCGAACAGGGCTACGACACCCCCTCGCCGATTCAGGCCAAGGCGATTCCCGCCGTACTGGAAGGCCGCGACGTGATGGCCGCCGCCCAGACCGGCACCGGCAAGACCGCCGGCTTTACCCTGCCGCTGCTCGAGCGGCTCAAGGAGGGCCAGCGCGCCCGTCCACGCCAGGTCCGTGCCCTGGTGCTCACACCGACCCGCGAGCTGGCCGCCCAGGTCGGCGAGAGCGTGGCCACCTACGGCAAGCACCTGCCGCTGACCAGCACCGTGGTCTTCGGCGGGGTCAAGATCAATCCGCAGATCGCCGCGCTCAAGCGCGGTGTCGACGTGCTGGTCGCCACACCCGGCCGCCTGCTCGACCTGCACGGCCAGCAGGCCGTGAACTTCGACGCCCTCGAGGTACTGATCCTCGATGAAGCCGACCGCATGCTCGACATGGGCTTCATCCACGACATCCGCCGGATCCTCAAGGTGCTGCCGGCCCGGCGCCAGACGCTGATGTTCTCGGCCACCTTCTCCGACGAGATCCGCCGCCTCGCCAAGGGCCTGGTCGACGAGCCGGTGGAGGTCGACGTCGCGCCGCGCAACACCACCGCGGCCACGGTGAACCAGTGGGTCTGCCCGGTGGACAAGCCGCGCAAGCCGGCGCTGCTCAGCCACCTGATCCACAGCGAGGGCTGGGAGCAGGTGCTGGTGTTCACCCGCACCAAGCACGGCGCCAACAAGCTGACTCGCCAGCTCGAGGCCGACGGCATCGAGGCCGCGGCGATTCACGGCAACAAGAGCCAGAGTGCCCGCACCAAGGCGCTCGGCGGCTTCAAGTCCGGCGAGATCCGCGTGCTGGTGGCCACCGACATCGCCGCCCGCGGGCTGGATATCGACCAGCTGCCGCAGGTGGTCAACTTCGAGCTGCCCAACGTCGCCGAGGACTACGTCCACCGCATCGGCCGCACCGGGCGGGCCGGCGCCAGCGGGCAGGCGGTATCGCTGGTATGCAAGGAAGAATGCAAGGAACTCGCCGGCATCGAGCGGCTGATCAAGCGCAACCTGCCGCGCCACCCGGTCAGCGGCTTCGAGCCGGGCCAGGCCGTCGACACCCCCGACGCCGACCGCAAGCCCGCCACACGCCGGAGCCCGCCCCGGCCCGGCCCCGGCACTGCCTCACGCCCCGAGGAGGACAACCGCCAGCGGCCGCGCCGGCGGCGCCGCGGCGGTCGCAACCGGCGGCGCGGCAATGGGGCCACGGCCGGCGAATAGGCCGTAACCCCAGCTGACGCCGAAGGCACGACGGCGGGCCATGGGCCCGCCGTCGTGCCGATGGGCCTCGTTCAAGGCGACGGCGAGCAACACCCCCGCGCGACCTCGTGGGACAGCCGGATATGCGTGTCCAGCAGGGCACGGGCGGCCTGGATATCGCGGGCCATCGCCAGCTCCACCAGCGCGCCGTGCTGCCCGTCCAGCGTGGCGCGAATCCCCGGATTGGGCGGCGCCATGCGCCGATAGCGATCGAACTGGTCATGCAGCTGGCCGATGAAGCGCAGCAGCCAGGGTGACCCGCAGGCCCCCAGCAGCGCCCGGTGAAAGCGCAGGTGCGCCTGCTCCCACTCCTCGATCCGATCCGGCTGCTCATCCGAGCGCCGCAGCCGATGCGACGCCGCCAGCAGCTGTGACTCCCACTCGGAATCCCCGTTCTGGAACGCCTGGGTCAACGCCATGCATTCCAGCTGCGTGCGCAGTCCGGCGATATCGTCGAGTTCCTCGAGACGCATCGCCGGCACCCGGAAGCCCCGCTGGTTCTCCTGCTCGAGCAGGCCATAGGCCGCCAGCCGGTTGAGCGCCTCGCGCAGGGGGCTCAACCCCACCCCGTAGTGCGTCTTCAGCGCGCTGATGGCGAGCTTCTCGCCGGCCGCGAAGCGCCCGCGTATCAGGTCCTGCTTGAGCGCCTCGAAGACCTGGCTGGACGCCGTGGTGCCGGCGGAGGGCGATGTGGTCATGGGGCCCCTCTCGTTGATCGATCGCGGTGACGAAGAAACAGGCTGTTGACGTTATCCCAGTCACGGGCCATAGTCATTTCCCTAAAAATCGATTTTTTCATCAATAACGATTTATACCACAACAATCGATCGGAGACGGCATGCTGACGCCCTTTTCCCCCGCCACCCCGTATCCTTCGCAACGCAGTGCCACCTACGCCCGTCATGGCATGGTCGCCGCCTCCCAGCCCCAGGCCAGCCAGATCGGCCGCGACATGCTCGCCCGCGGCGGCAATGCCGTGGATGCCGCCATCGCCACCGCCGCGGCGTTGACGGTGGTCGAGCCGACCGGCTGCGGCATCGGCGGCGATGCCTTCGCGCTGGTCTGGATCGCCGATGACGATCAGGGAAAGGGCCGGCTCCACGGCCTCAATGCCAGCGGCCAGGCCCCGCAGGCGCTGACCCGCGAGGCGGTGATGGCGGCAGGCCATGCCGAAATGCCGCTCCACGGCTGGACCCCGGTCACGGTGCCGGGCACCCCCGCCGCCTGGGCCGAACTGTCACGCCGTTTCGGCAAGCTGGATTTCGCCACCCTGCTGGAACCGGCGATCCGCCTGGCCCGCGACGGCTTTCCCGTGTCGCCGGTCATCGCCAGCCTGTGGCAGCGTGCCGAGTCCACCTTCCGCTCGCACCTGACCGACCCCGCCACGGCCGCCTGGTTCGACACCTTCACGCCGGCGGGACGCGCACCGCGGGCCGGCGAGTGGCACCGCTGCGAGGACCAGGCCCGCACCCTGGAGGCGATCGCCGCCACCCGCGCCGAGAGCTTCTATCGCGGCGAGCTCGCCGAGCGCATCGACGCCTTCTCCCGCGACACCGGCGGCTACCTGCGGGACGAGGATCTCGCGGCCTACGCGCCCGAATGGGTCACGCCGATTGCCGCGCGTTACCGGGGCGTAGATGTCTGGGAAATTCCCCCCAATGGCCAGGGGCTGGTGGCCCTGATGGCCCTGCGCATCCTCGAAGGCTTCGATCCGGTCGGGCGCGACGACCCGGCGACGCTGCACCGCCAGCTCGAGGCGATGAAGCTGGCCTTCGTCGACGGCCAGACCCATATCACCGAACCCGCCCACATGACGCACGACGTCGCCGAGCTGCTGAGCGACGCCTACACCCGGGAGCGGCGCGCCCTGATCGGCGAACACGCCCTCGACCCGCGACCCGGACGGCCGCAGGCCGGCGGTACCGTCTACCTGGCCACCGCCGACGATGCCGGCAACATGGTGTCGTTCATCCAGAGCAACTATCACGGCTTCGGCTCCGGCGTCGTGATTCCGGGCACCGGGATCGCCATGCAGAACCGCGGCCACAACTTCAGCCTCGACCCCGGGCACGACAACGTGCTGGCCCCGGGCAAGAAGACCTTCCACACCATCATCCCCGGCTTTCTGACCCGTGACGACGGCATGCCGCTCGGCCCGTTCGGGGTGATGGGCGGCTTCATGCAGCCCCAGGGCCACGTCCAGGTGGTGACCAACCTGGTCGATTTCGGCCTGAATCCGCAGGCCGCGCTCGACGCGCCCCGCTGGCAATGGATGGGCGGCAGGCGCATCGGCGTCGAGCATCATTTCCCCGCGCACCTGGTACGCGCCATGGCCGAGCGCGGCCATGACATGCGTGTCGAGCATGACAGTCGCGGCTTCGGACGGGGACAGATGATCATTCGCGACCCCGACACCGGGATCTACTGCGGCGGGACCGAACCGCGCACCGACGCCAGCATCGCGGTGCAGTGACCATGGCGTCGCAACGACAGCTGTTTCTCGCCTTCCTGCGTGTCGGCCTGTTCGGCTTCGGCGGCGGTCCGTCGATGATCCCGCTGGTGCATCAGGAGGTGGTCAAGCGCCACGCCTGGATGGACGACGAGGCCTTCGCCGACGTGCTGGCGATCGGCAACACCCTGCCCGGTCCCATCGCCACCAAGATGGCCGGCTACATCGGCTACCGGGTCGGCGGCGCCCTGGGCGCCGTCAATGCCGTGATCGCCGTGGTCGCCCCGGTCGTGGTCGCCATGATCGCGCTGCTCGGGCTCTATGCCCGGCACGGCGACCAGCGCTGGGTCCAGGGCATGGGCCAGGGCGTGGTACCCGTGGTGATGGTGATGATGGCCAAGCTGACGCTGGACTTCTTCAACAAGTCCCGGGCCGGCCTCGGCTGGGCGCTCACCCTGGCCCTGGGCGGCGCGGCGGGCGTGCTGATCTATGGACTCGGCATCCACCCGGGACTGGTGATCGGGGCCCTGCTCGTCGCCGCCCTGCTGCGCCCCGAGCGCCGCGAATCCACCAAGGAGGCCAGCTGATGCTCTACTGGCAGCTCTTCATCGCCTTCTTCATTCCCAACATCGTCGGCTATGGCGGCGGCCCGGCGATCATCCCGCTGATCGAGAACGAGGTGGTGGGCCGCTACGGCTGGATGACCGCCCAGACCTTCGCCGAGACCCTGGCGCTGGGCAACGCCCTGCCCAGCCCCATCGCCACCAAGATGGCCGGCTACATCGGCTACGACGTCGGCGGCATTCCCGGCGCCCTCGTCGCCCTGTTCGCCACCGTGGCGCCCTCGCTGCTGCTGATGCTGCTGGCGCTGGGCACGCTGTATCGCTACCGCGACTCGATCAAGGTCAAGTCGATGAGCCAGTGGGTGCGCCCGGTGGTGATGGTGCTGATGGCCTTTCTGACCTGGCGCTTTCTCGACGAGGGGCTGGCCGGTGCCGGCCTCCTGCACACGGCGATCATCGGCGGCGTGGCGGCGCTGCTGCTGGGCGCGACACGGATTCATCCCGCCGTCGCGGTGTGCTTCGGACTCGGTTATGGCGCGCTGCTGCTGGGCTAGCGCGCCGACGAGCATCCGGGCGGCGTCCGGCGCCGTCCGGACCGGCCCGCTGGGGCCAACATTCCACAGCCAACAAGGACAAACAGCATGGCTACCCTGTCTCGAACCCTGCGCCACATGACCCAACAACCGTGGAAAGCGGCCGTCGGCGGGCTGCTCGCCGGCAGCCTCGCATTGGCCGCCGGCAGCGCGCTGGCCGCCGAAGGCGATTATCCCGCCAAGCCGGTCGAGCTGATCGTTCCCTGGTCACCGGGTGGTGGCAGCGACACCCTGATGCGCGTGGTCTCGAACCATGCCGAACCCTACCTCGGCCAGCCGATGCCGGTCATCAACATGCCCGGGGTCAGCGGTACCATCGGCCTCAAGGAGCTGTCCCAGCGCGATGCCGACGGCTACAGCGTGGGCCAGCTGCACGAGGGCCTGCTGGTGGCCAACCATACCGGCCTGACACCGCTGAACTGGGACGACTTCGCCCCGGTCGCGGCGCTGACCGCCTCGCCCCAGTACCTCACCGTCAATGCCGACAGCCCCTGGCAGACCTTCGGCGAATTCGTCGACTACGCCAAGCAGCATCCCGGGGAAATCCGGGTCGGCGTCACGCTCGGCGGCATTCCCCACCTGCATGCGGCAATGATCGAGGATACCGAGGATCTTTCGTTCCGCTACGTCGGCTTCGAGGGCACCGGTGCCCGCAT
Source organism: Modicisalibacter sp. 'Wilcox' (assembly GCF_010993675.1). Taxonomy (NCBI): domain Bacteria; kingdom Pseudomonadati; phylum Pseudomonadota; class Gammaproteobacteria; order Oceanospirillales; family Halomonadaceae; genus Modicisalibacter; species Modicisalibacter sp. 'Wilcox'. The sequence continues at coordinate 115,211 of NZ_WNXF01000011.1, read as the reverse complement.
CCGGGCACTGGTCGGCGGCCACATCGACGCGGCGATCGGCGACATCGCCTCCAGCGGCGAGTTCGTCAAGAACGGGGACCTGCGTTTCCTCGCGGTCGGCAGCCAGGAGCGCCAGGACGAGACGCCGGACGTCCCGACCTTCGCCGAGCTGGGCTATGACCAGCTGTCGCTGAACATCATCCGCGGCATCATCGCGCCCAAGGGCACGCCGCAGGCCCGCATCGATACCCTGGCCGAGGACCTCAAGGCCCTGTCCGAGGATCCCGACTTCGTCTCCGGTGTCGCCAACGCCGGCGCCAAGGTGCATTACATGGGCCCTGAGGCCTACGCGGACTACCTCGAGACCACCGATGCCACCGTCGAGCGGCTGGCCGGGAAGCTCGCCAAATGAGTCGGGCCAGCACGACCCACTCCCCCCGGCCGGCAGGCCGGGAGGGAGCCGGCAAGAGCGGCCGGGCCAACGCGCGCGCGCATATCGTGCTCAATGCCGCCCTGGCGATGCTGTTCGTCGGGCTGTTCGCCCAGTCGGCCTCCCTGCCGTCCTCGATGTGGGAGCCCCTGGGGGCCGGCAGCTTCCCGCGGCTGGTCCTGGGTGCGCTGATCGTCATCAACCTGGCCATCATCGTGCAGGAGGCGAAACGCTATCCGCGGCTCGCCGCTCCACCGCACGGCCTGGTCCGCGACTGGCTGTGGCGTCACCGGCTGGCAATGGGCGTCCTGGGCCTGTTCGCGCTGTTCAGCCTGGCGGTCCCGGTGCTCGGCTTCCCGCTGTCCGCGCTCGCCTTCCTGCTGCTGGTGCAGATCCTGCTGGGCGCACGGCGGCCACGCAGCCTGATTATCGCGCTGGTCATCGCCGGGGTCTTTTCGTTCGGCCTCGACTGGCTCTTCCGCGACGTATTCGTGATCAGCCTGCCGCGCGGCCCGCTGGGCTGAGCGCAGGCCTGCGATCCTTGAAAGGAGACTCGCCATGATGGAAACGCTGCTTTCCGGCGTGGAACAGCTTTTCACCCTGGGGACGATGGTCAGCATGCTGCTCGGCGTGATCGCCGGCGTCATCGCCGCGGCCATTCCCGGTTTCACCATTACCATGGCCATCGTGCTGACCCTGCCGCTGACCTTCACCATGGCGCCGCTGCAGGGCGTGGCGACCATGCTGGCGGTGTACGTGGGCGGCTACTCGGGTGGCCTGATCAGCGCGGCGCTGCTGGGCATCCCCGGCACGCCTTCCGCGGTCGCCACCACCTTCGACGCCTTTCCCATGGCACGCAGCGGCCAGCCCGGGCGCGCCCTGGCACTGGGCATCTGGTCGTCCTTCTTCGGCGCCCTGGTGAGTGCGGTCATCCTGATCATCGCCGCGCCACCGCTGGCCATGGTGGCGGTCAAGCTCGGCGCCTGGGAATACTTCTCGCTGATCATCTTCGCCATGACCGTGGTCGCCAGCCTGGTCGGCAAGTCGATGCTCAAGGGGCTGATGACCGGGCTGCTGGGGCTGTTCATCGCCACCGTCGGCGCCGACCCGATGATGGGCGTGGCCCGCTTCACCTTCGGCAGCGACCTGCTGGCCGACGGCTTTCCGTTCCTGGTGGTACTGATCGGCATGTTCGCAGTCAGCCAGCTGCTCCAGGAAGTGGAGGACGCCGAACAGATCAAGCAGGGCAAGCGCCTGATCAACGCCGACGTGTCCTTCAATCCGCTGACGGCGATGCGCGAGACGCTGGCCTACCCGGTCAACCTGTTGCGTTCCTCGCTGGTCGGGGTGTTCATCGGCGCGGTGCCCGGGGCCGGCGGCAGCATCGCCAACCTGCTCGCCTACGACCAGGCCAGGCGGGCCTCGCCCACACCGGAGCGCTTCGGCACCGGTACCCCGGAGGGCGTGATCGCCTCGGAATCCGGCAACTCGGCCACCTCGGGCGGCGGGCTGATTCCCATGATCGCGCTGGGCATTCCCGGCAGCGCCGTCGACGCGGTGCTCATGGCCTCGCTGATGGTGCACGGAATCGGCGTCGGGCCGCGTCTTATCCTCGACCACGGCGACCTGGTCTATGGCATGTTCACCGCCATGCTGGTGGCGGCGGCGATGGTGCTGGTGGTGTGCCTGTTCAGCATGCGCTTCTTCCTGCGCGTGACCGACATTCCACGCTCGATCATCGTGCCGGTGGTACTGGTGTGCTGCGTGATCGGCGCCTTCGCCCTGAACAACCGCGTGACGGACATCTACCTGCTGCTGGGTGTCGGCGTCATCGGCTACGTGCTGAGCAAGCTCGAGTACCCGCTGGCGCCGCTGGTGCTCGGGGTCATCCTCGGCCCCATAGCCGAGACCAACCTGCGCCGGGCGCTGATGACCGACGAGGACTGGACGCTGTTCTTCACGCGACCGATCTCGCTGATCCTGCTGGTACTGGCCGTGGTGTCCGTCGCCCTGGCCATCCGCCACCGCCTGCGTCAGCGGCATGCACCGGCAACCTGAGCCTTCATGCGCCTGCCCGTGCCGCCACCCGCTTCCCGTCCATGAACGAAAACCGCCGGGCCAGGGCCCGGCGGTAACAAGGGAAACAGCCCCTCACCCGTTGTCAAGGTGCTCGAAGATCGCCGCGAAGTCCTCGCGGCCGCGTCCGGCCTGCCTGGCGCCGGCATAAAGTTCCTTGGCGAGGTTGGCCAGGGTCATCGGCTGCTCGTGCTCGTAGGCGGTCAGTGCCAGCAGGTGCAGGTCCTTGTGCATCCATTCCAGCGGGAACTGGGGCTCATAGTCGCCACGCCGGATCAGTTCCGCCTTGCCGGTCAGAAATGGTGCCGATACCGGCAGCCCCGGCAGGGTGTCCATGAGGAACTCCCGCGAGAAGCCGAGCTTCTCGCCCAGCAAAGCGGTTTCCGAGAACACCGCCATCGACTGGGCGAGCTGGGCGTTGACCAGCATCTTGAAGCTGGTGCCCTGCCCGGTGTCGCCGACGTGCAGGATCTTCCCGCCCATGTGCGACAGCAGCGGCTCGATGGCCTCGAAGTCGGTCCGCTCACCGCCGACCAGGAAGGTCAGCGTCCCGTCCTCGGCCGGCTGACGGGTACCCGCCACCGGCGCATCGACGAAGCGTACCCCGTGCTCCCGGGCACGTTCGGCCATGGCGCGGCTGAACGACGGATTGACGGTGGAACAGTCCACCCACAGGGCATCGTCACGCATCGCCGGCACGAAGCCGTCCTCGCCGAAGGCGACACTCTCGACCACCTCCGGCGAGGCCAGCATGGTGAAGACCACCTCGGCCTCCGCCACCGCCTCGCGCCAATTATCGGCCGTGGCGGCGCCAGCCTCCTTCAGGGCCGCGAGCGGCTCCGGCGAGCGGTTGGCCACGGTCAGCTCCAGCCCCTCGTGCGCCAGCAGGTTGCGGGCCATGCGCCGGCCCATGATCCCCAGTCCGATGAAACTTGCCTTCATGTGACACTCCCGGTTCGATGGATGGTCAGGCTCAGTATTCCAGACAGATCTTGCCGAAGTGCTTCTGGGATTCCTGATGGCGGAAGGCGTCGGCGATCTCGTCGAGCGCGAAGGAGCGATCGATCACCGGGCGCAGGCCGCAGGCTTCGATGGCCCGGATCATCTCGACCTGGTCCCGGTGGCTGCCGACGATCAGCCCCTTGAGCGTGGCCTGCTTGGCCATCAGCTTGGCCGTGGGCACTTCGCCGCCGCGGCCGGTGAGCACGCCGATCAGCGCGATATGCCCGCCGATCCGCACCGCCTCGATCGACTGCGGCAGGGTACCCGGCCCACCGACCTCGATGACGTGATCCACGCCACGCCCGCCGGTGAGTTCCTTGACGCGCTTGCCCCACTCGGGCTCGGTCTTGTAGTTGATGGTGTGGTCGGCGCCCAATTCCTGCAGGCGTGCAATCTTCTCGTCCGATGACGAGGTGGCGATCACGGTGGCACCGAGCTGCTTGGCGAACTGCAGGGCGAAGATCGACACCCCGCCGGTGCCCAGCACCAGCACGCTGTCACCCGGCTTGATGTGGCCGTCCACCACCAGCGCCCGCCAGGCGGTGAGACCGGCGGTAGTCAGCGTTGCCGCTTCGGCATGGCTGTAGCCGGCCGGCGCGTGGGTGAACCAGCCGGCTGGACGCACGACCTGCTCGCGCGCATAGCCGTCGACGCCGTCGCCGGGCACCGTGGTGAAGTCCCCGACCGGCGCCGGTCCGGTCTGCCAGGTGGGGAAGAACCCCGACACCACGCGATCCCCCACGGCGAACGCCTCGACGCCCTCGACGCCCTCGCCGACCGCCTCGACCACGCCGGCCCCGTCGGACATCGGGATCCGGCCGTCTTCGGTCGGCATCGCCCCCGACACCACACCGTAGTCGTGGTAGTTGAGGGAACTGGCGTGAATCCGCACGCGAATCTCGCCCGGCCCGGGCTCTCCCGGTGCCGGCTGCTCGTGCACTTCCAGATGATCCAGCCCGCCCGGGGCCTTCAGTGTCACGACCTTCATACCGTCTCCTTCCCAGCGTTGAATAGCCTTCAAACCATTGATGGCATCGTCCGCCGTGAACTTCAAGGGAGCGTGTCGTGCCGGGTTGGCTAAACTGACGAGAAGGCTCTAGGCTGGAGCCGCCCCGGGCCCGAAGGCCCACGTCGGCCCGTCCGGCACGGCACCATGCATCGCACCGGGCAGGCGCGCGGGCCAGACAGGCCATCAACGGCGTCCCCGGCAATTCCAGGGAAGGCAGTCAGGGAAGGAGCGCCCATGACCCCGTACAGACAGCGCGACGGCTGGCCGCAGGCGGTGCCACGGTGGGCCGCCATCGGCATCTTTCTGTACCTATCCGTGTTCGCGCTGGGCTTCGCCCAGCTGTTTCTCGTGCCCATCGTGCTGGCGTTTCTGCTGTCGATGGTCTTCAGCCCGGTGCGTCGCACCCTGCACCGGCGCGGCCTCTCGCAGGGCCTGGCGGCGATCCTCATCATGATCGCCCTGCTGGTGGGGCTGGCCACGCTCGCCACCGCCCTGGCCGTGCCGGTCAGCGGCTGGCTGAACAATGCCACGACCATCGAGCGCAAGATCGAGACGCGCCTCAACGAAGTCTCGGGGCCGTTCAGCGGCTTCTTCAGGGCCAAGGAGAAGCTCGAGTCGATGACCGAGTCCGACGACAGCGATGTCCAGAAGGTCGAGACGCAGGACAACACCCTCACCCGGAGGCTCGCCAGCCTGGTCCCCACCTTCATCACCCAGTGCCTGTTCACGCTGGTGCTGCTGCTGTTTCTGCTCGCCTCGGGCGACATGTTCTACGAAAAGATCGTGCACGTGTTGCCGACCCTGCGCGACAAGAAACGCGCGGTGCGCATCACCCAGGACATCGAGCGCAAGCTCTCCCGCTACCTGTTCACCATCACGCTGATCAACGCCGGCCTGGGCACCGCGGTCGGCGTGGCCATGTGGCTGCTGGGCATGCCCAGCCCGCTGAGCTTCGGCATCATCGCCTTCCTGTTCAACTTCGTTCCCTATCTCGGCGCCCTGGCCGGCATCATCATCGCCTCGGTCGTGGCGCTGGTGTCGTTCGACTGGCTGGGCTGGCCGCTGATCGTCGCGGGGACCTATTTCTTCCTCACCACCCTGGAAGGCCAGATCATCACGCCCTACTTCGTCGGCCGCAGCCTGCGGCTGAACACCGTGGTGGTGTTCCTGACCATCTCCTTCTGGGCCTGGCTATGGTCGGTGGTGGGCATGATCGTCGCCGTGCCGCTGCTGGTCGCGGTCAAGGCGCTCAGCGAGCATATCGACCGGCTGGAACCACTCGGCCACTTCCTGGCCGAACGCCATGCCGAGCCGCCGCGCCACGACATCGATCCGACCGGCGACTAGTCTTTCCACGACATCGCGCACCTCCTGCGCCCGGGCACTTCCACGATGGACGCACCTATGCTGATGGCGAAGGCGTCGTCCATCGCGCGCGAGGAGTCCGATCCGTGGATGAAGTCACCCACCAGTTCATCGCCGGCCACCAGGTACTGCTGCGCCTGACGGTCGCCCTGCTGCTGGGCACCCTGATCGGCCTGGAGCGCGGCTGGGAAGCCCGCCACCAGCAGGCCGGCCAGCGCATCGCCGGCATCCGGACCTTTGCCCTGGTCGGGCTGCTGGGCGGCGTCGCCGCGCTGCTCGCCGAGCGCCTGACCGTCTGGGCCTTCCCCACCCTGTTCCTGGGCGTCATCGCCACCGGCCTGACCGCCTACCGGGCGCGGCTCGCCCAGGTATCGAACTACAGCATCACCAGTCTGGTGGGGCTGATGCTGACCTTCAGCTACGGGGCGATCGCCGTGGCCGTGGAGCCGGCCATCGCCACGGCGGCCGCGGTGATCACCGCGATCATCCTCGACAACAAGGCGGCGATCCACGGCCTGCTCAACCGCCTTCAGGCCCACGAGCTCGACGCCGGTCTCAAGCTGCTGCTGATCTCGGTGGTGGTGCTGCCGCTGTTGCCCAACCGCAACCTGGGGCCCGGCGGGGCGATCAATCCCTACGCGATCTGGTGGATGGTGGTACTGATCGCCTCGATCTCCTTCATCGGCTACTTTGCGGTGCGGGTCGGCGGAACGCGCAAGGGCCTGCTGTTCACCAGCCTGTTCGCCGGATTGAGCTCGTCGACCGCCCTGACGCTGCATTTCTCGCGCCTGTCGCGCCGCTCGCCGGCGCTCGATCCGCTGCTGGCCGCCGGCATCCTGCTCGCCTGCGGTACCATGTTTCCGCGCATGCTGCTGCTGGGCACGATGCTGAATCCGGCGCTGGCCGTGCGCCTGCTGCTGCCGATCGGGATCATGGCACTGCTGCTCTACGTCCCCGCCCTGCTCATCTGGCGGTCCAGCCGCCGCCAGTCGGCCGTGGCGGGGCCGGCGCTCGACCAGAACCCGCTCGACCTCAAGTCCGCCGTCTACTTCGGCGGCCTGCTGACCGGCATCATGCTGCTCGGGGAGTGGTGTCGCGAGTGGCTGGGCGATGCCGGCATCTACCTGCTGGCGGCCGCCTCCGGGATCGCCGACGTGGATGCCATCACCCTGTCGCTGGCCCGCATGTCGCGTGTCGCCCTCGACCCCTCGGCCGCCGTGATCGGTATCGTCGTAGCGGCGTCCGTCAACAACCTGGTCAAGGCACTGATGGCGGCGCTGATCGGCTCCGGAAAGCTGGCACTCCGCGTCGCCGGCCCCATGCTGCTGTCGCTGGCGGCGGGGCTGGCGATCGCCTGGTGGCCGTGAGGACAAGCAACGCCCGGGCGCCACCGGCACGCCGCCCGCGACTCGCCAAGGCCCCGGATTCGGCCATGCTCACAGGGCGATTTCGACCGGATTCACCAACCGCGCGAAGGCCTCGTAGGGCAGCTGCATGACCTCGGTGTGGCTGCAGGCATTGAAGGCGATCAGGTCGGCCTGGGTCAGGTGCGGCGAGACGAAGACCTCCATCCCGAAGAGGTTGCCGAACGGCGGCATCGCGCCGACCTCGCAATCCGGCAGGCTGTCCCGAAAGTCCGCCTCGCCGGCCAGCTCGACGGACCCGGCACCCACCGATCGCGCCATGCGCTGCAGGTCGACCTGGTCGCTGGCCGGCAGCACCGCCAGCGCCAGGCGGCCATCGATCGTCACCACCACGCATTTCGCGAAGTGGCGGCCGGAAACATGTACCGCCTCGGCAATCTCCTGGGCGGTATAGGCCGGGGAGTGGTGCATGATGACGTACTTGACGCCCTGCTCGTCCAGATATCGTGTCACGCGCTCCATGGACATGACGATCACCCTCGCGTTGATGGGGCAAGGCGCACCTTCAGCCCGCCGGCATGGCCAGCCGCGATACGCCGGGGAAAAGCCATCCTCGGGGAAAAGGCGGCGTCACGCCTGCCGCCTTCACCATCAGGCGGGCCTGCCGCCGTGGCCCCGGCCGCTGCCCTTCATCTCGATCAGCGACCAGATGGCATCGCCGCCGACCAGCACGCCCATGATGAAGCTGTTGATGGCCGCGTTGGTCAGTCCCAGGAAACCCAGGGCAAAGGGCGCCACCAGCAGCCAGACGCCCAGCGCCAGCAGTAGCCATTCTTCCCAGGCCTTCTGTTTCCAGATCGCCAGCGCGGACATGGCGATCAGCACCAGGCCGACCACCAGGGTACTCCACATCGCCAGCGAGGCCGTCGTGGCAAAGCCGAGCACATAGGGGGACACCGCCAGCCAGGCACCGAACAGCAGCATGATCCGATCGCGCCAGCGGGAATGCAGTTGTGCCGTATTCATGATGCACCTCCCGTCTGCAGGTTGATGGGCGTTCACGGTGACGGCCGTGTCGCCTCTTCTGGGTATAGGCGTTCGGAGCGGGGTTTCCATGCGCTGGGTCAACAGACGACACGCCCCTGTTCCGTCCGGCACTTGTTGAGTAAGATGCCTGTCTTCGCTGATGACTGTGACGAGACGAACGACATGGGCAGGGCCTTCCAGAACCGCAAGGAATCCATGGCCAAGACGGCCGCCGCCAAGACCAAGGTGTACAGCAAGTACGGTCGCGAAATTTACGTCTGTGCCAAGGCCGGCGGGACCGATCCCAACGGCAACCTGGCGCTGCGCGGGTTGATCGAGCGCGCCAAGAAGGATCAGGTGCCCTCGCACGTGATCGACAAGGCCCTCGACAAGGCCTCGGGCGGCGGTGGCGAGGACTACTCGGCGGCGCGCTACGAGGGCTTCGGCCCCGGCAGCTGCATGGTGATCGTCGACTGCCTGACCGACAATCCCAACCGCACCTTCGGCGACGTGCGCGCCTGCTTCAACAAGGCCAAGAGCAAGCTCGGCACCCCGGGCAGCGTCAGCCACATGTTCGACCACTGCGCCATCCTCGCCTATGCCGGCGACGACGAGGAAGCCGCGCTGGAAGCGCTGATGGAAGCCGACGTCGATGTCACCGACATCGAGAACGAGGACGGCCGCATCACCGTCTTCGCCCCGCATACCGAGTATGCCAAGGCCAAGCAGGCGCTGACCGACGCCTTCGGCGAGCTCGACTTCGAGGTCGACGAGATCCAGTTCATCCCGCAGACCATTACCCCGGTCGAGGGCGACGACGTGGCGATGTTCGAGAAGCTGCTCGACACCCTCAATGACCTGGACGACGTGCAGCGTGTCTATCACAACGCCGACGTCGCCGACGCCTGACCCCTCCCCACCGCCGGAGCGCCGACCCGTTCCGCCCGGCGGCACGCCCGATGCATCTTGGCTACGCTGAAGGCCGGGGCACGAAGCCCCGGCCATTCGACGACAGGAGGTGCGTCATGCCCGCCCATTCCGAAGCCCAGCAGAAGGCCGCCGGAGCCGCGCTCGCCGCCAGGCGTGGCGAGCACAAGGTCAGCGACCTCGACGGGGCCGCCCGTTCGATGTACGACTCGATGGACGAATCCGAGCTCGAGGCGATGGCCGCCACCTCGCGCAAGGACAAGCCGAAGCACGATAACCACTCGTCCTGAGCGTTCACCTGCGGTCGTCACGCCGATCGGCCGCAGGATCGAGCAAGAATCCGACAGGATCGCATTACCACCCCACGCCGAACGCTGACCATACTGCCGGGTGCAAGTTGTGTCTTTCGCCACGACAGGAGTCATTGCATGCGTTATCGCCAGTTGGGCAATACCGGTCTGTTCGTTTCCGAGCTGTGCCTGGGCACCATGACCTTCGGCGGCCAGGGGGAACTGTGGAGCCAGATCGGTGATGTACAGCAGAGCGACGCCGACCGGCTGGTCGGCCGCGCGCTGGAGGCCGGCATCAACTTCATCGACACCGCCGACGTCTACTCCGAAGGCCGTTCGGAGGTCATCACCGGCCAGGCCCTCAAGAACCTGGGCGTGCCGCGGGACGAAGTGGTGCTGGCCACCAAGGTGTTCGGCGAAACCGGTCCCGGCGTCAACGCCCGGGGGCTGACCCGCTACCACATCATGGAAGGCGTCAAGGCCAGCCTGAAGCGCCTGCAGGTCGATCACATCGATCTCTATCAGGTGCACGGTTTCGACCCGGCCACCCCCATCGAGGAGACCCTGCGCGCCCTGGACAACCTGGTCAGCCACGGCCATGTGCGCTACATCGGCGTCTCCAACTGGGCCGCCTGGCAGATCATGAAGGCCCTGGGCATCGCCGAGCGCCGCGGCCTGGCTCGCTTCGAGTCGCTGCAGGCCTACTACACACTGGCCGGTCGCGACCTGGAACGCGAGCTGATCCCGCTGCTCGACAGCGAGAAACTCGGCCTGATGGTCTGGAGCCCGCTGGCCGGCGGCCTGCTCAGCGGCAAGTACGGCCGCGACAAGGACGGCGAGGCCGGCAGCCGACGCACCCACTTTGACTTCCCGCCGGTCAATGTCGAACGGGCCTATGACTGCATCGATGCCATGCGCACCATTGCGGACGCGCATGGCGTCTCGGTGGCGCGTATCGCGCTGGCCTGGCTGCTGCATCGCCCGGCGGTGACCAGCGTGATCGTCGGCGCCAAGCGGCTCGAACAGCTCGATGACAACATCGCCGCCACCGAGATTCGCCTGAGCGACGACGAGCTGGAAACCCTCGACCGCGTCAGCGCCCTGCCACCCGAGTACCCGGGCTGGATGCTGGAACGCCAGGGCGAGGTCCGGCGCCAGCAGCTGGACGACTCGGCCAGGGAGTAAAAGGACGACACGGCGGCCTACCGGGTCGCCGTGCCCCGAGCGCGCCTTTCAGTAAGCGATGCGGTGGTCTACCGTGAGATGAACAGCGTTGCCAAACGCTTTCGTTAACCAACGAGCCACCGCCCATGAAGCCTGCCGAGCCAGAACAACGTCCGCCCCCCCTCCGCCCGCCAACACCAGATGGCACTATTCGCCCGCAACTTCTTCAAGCACCCGAAGATGCTGGGCTCGATTATCCCGAGCTCTCGCTTCCTCGTGCGGCGCATGCTGAATCACGTCGACTGGCAGCGCACCCGGGTGCTGGTCGAGTACGGACCGGGAGTCGGCACCTTTACCCGCGAGATCCTGAGGCAGATGCCTGCCGATGCGGTACTGATCGTGATCGAGACCAACGCGGACTTCGTCGACTACATCCAGCGCGTCTATCCCGACCCTCGCATGCAGGTCGTCCATGGCTCGGCGGCCGACATAGAGCAGATCCTCGCTGAACGCGGCCTGGGCCAGGTCGATTACGTCATCGCCGGGATTCCCTTCAGCACGTTGCCCAGTTACGTCGGCGAAAGCATCCTCAATGCGACGCGCAAGGTCATCTCTCCCGCCGGGACCTTCCTGCTCTATCAATTCTCGCCCAGACTCCTGCCCACGCTACACAGGACCTTCTCCAAGGTGAGTCGCGAGTTCGAGCCGATCAACTTCCTGCCGGCGCACTTCTATCGCTGCAAGCCCTGACCCCGGAGGCGACCGCACAACACGGATCAGGGCGCCTTCGCTTCGACCGGCCGGATCACGTTGCCGACGTCGTCGGCCACCAGCAGCCTGCCGCGCCGGTGTGGGCAACCTGGAAGGCGTCCTTCTTCCTCGCGCTTTCTTACCGCAGCAGGGGCCAGCAGCACGCCCCTGTCAAAACCGCCCGCTGAATGACACCGGCCCGCCAACCGTGAGGTTGGCGGGCCGGGATTCAGGGCCCAGGCTCCGCGGGAGCCGGCGTGCCGATCAGCCTGTCTTCGACTTCACGCCTTCCTCGATGCGCCGGCCGATCTCGGCGTCGATGCTCTTCCAGTACTCGAAGACCCGCGAGAGCACCGGCTCCTTGACCCCGCCCGCGACATGCCCGACCACGTTGTTGACCAGCCGCTCGCGGGCCGCGTCGTCCATCACCTGGTTGATCAGGGCGTTGGCCTGGCCGTAGTCGTCATCGTCGCGGCGCAGGGCGTAGGGCGCGCGCACCATCTGGCCATGGGCCTCCCAGGTGGAATCGGTGGGATAGCGCTCGCCGTCCGCCGCCGGGCCGCCCTTGGAATTGGGCGCGTAGACCGGATCGGACGCCTTGTTGATGCGCATCGCCCCGTCCTTGCTGTAGCTGTGGACCGGCGCCACCGGCGCATTGACCGGAATGTGCTTGTAGTTGACGCCGAGCCGGGCGCGGTGCGCGTCGGCATAGGAGAACACCCGGGCGACGAGCATCTTGTCCGGGCTGATGCCGATGCCGGGGACCAGGTTGTTGGGCTCGAAGGCCGCCTGCTCGATCTCGGCGTGATTGTCGGTCGGGTTGCGGTCGAGCGTCAGCTTGCCCACCTTGATCGGCGGATAGTCCTCGTGCGGCCAGACCTTGGTCAGGTCGAAGGGGTTGAAGCGATAGGTGTCCGCCTCGGCGAACGGCATGACCTGCACGTACAGCGTCCAGCTCGGGTGCTCGCCGCGCTCGATCGCCTCGAACAGATCGCGGGTATGGTAGTCGCTGTCCTCGCCGGCCAGCCGATCGGCTTCTTCCTGGGTCAGGCACTCGATGCCCTGGTCGGTCTTGAAGTGGTACTTGACCCAGAACTTCTCCCCTTGGGCATTCACCCACATGTAGGTGTGGCTGGAATAACCGTTCATGTGGCGCCAGGTCTTCGGGATGCCGCGGTCGCCCATCAGCCAGGTGACCTGATGCGCGGACTCCGGCGACAGGGTCCAGAAGTCCCACTGCATGTCGTGGTCGCGAAGGTTGTTGTCGGCGCGGCGCTTCTGCGAACGAATGAAGTGCTGGAACTTCAGCGGATCGCGCACGAAGAACACCGGCGTGTTGTTGCCGACCATGTCGTAGTTGCCTTCGCTGGTATAGAACTTCAGCGCGAAGCCGCGCGGGTCGCGCCAGGTGTCCGGGCTGCCGCGCTCGCCGGCCACCGTGGAGAAGCGGCTCAGTACTTCGGTCCGGGTGCCGGGCTGGAAGACCGCCGCCCGGGTGTACTGGCTGACATCCTCGGTGACCTCGAAATGCCCGAAGGCACCGCTGCCCTTGGCGTGGGGCTGACGCTCGGGAATGCGCTCGCGATTGAATTGGGCCATCTGCTCGATCAGGTAATGATCGTGCAGCACCAGCGGGCCATCCGGGCCGACGGACAGTGAGTGTTCGTCGCTGGCAACCGGGATGCCGGCATCGGTGGTCGTGGGCTTGCGATTGTCGGTCGTCACGATGATTACTCCCCTTTCTATAACCGTGGCCTGGGCAGCCACGCAGTGGTGTCTCGGCCGGCGGCCGTGCCTGCAGATCCCTGCAACCGCCCGGCGTCTCGCGGCCGGTGACGAACCGGCTGCACGCCCCGAGAGACGAAAAACGGTGATAGCCCGTCGGCCTCGACCGAACGGAACGCACGAAGGGAGTTATAGTTAGTCACGCGAGTGCCTGTCCAACGCCGCCGGCGGCGCCGGACCGGCAGAATCGGTCCGGTAGCCCACAAGTCCTGTTCCGATCCATTGCCCGCCCTCGTCGCCAGCCCGCACCACACGGCGGCTGGAGCACCACCGACCACGCGGGTAACGGCGCGCTTCATAGCAGCGTTCGATGCCGGCCATGGTTATTATTCATCGCCTTGTGCCATCGGAAGGGGCCGATTCATACCACCGCCCTGTGCATGGGAGCAAAAATCGGTAGGATGAAAGACGCAACAACGTCAGCAGGAGTCACGACACACGATCGATCATTGCGTCAGCCGATATGGGAGGTTCTCATGGCAGTCTACAAACCTGAGTGGCGGTGCCTGTTCAGTGTCAGCGACGGAGCCGAGGAATCATCCACCTGGAAGGAACGCCTTGCCTGGCGATTGCGAGCCTTCGCGGACCGCCTCGACAGCAGCGGCCGAACCCTGAAGATCGATTACAACATTTCTCCCCACGTCAGCCGCGAGGACATCGACACCTGCCTCGGCAAGGGCTTTGAAGTCACCCAGGGTCTGCTCACGCAACTCGCCCACCAGGCCGCCTGCGAACACGTCATGCGCGACGCCAAGGCGGAACTCTACGACTGAGACCCAGTTCCCGGAGCCGCCCGGCTCCGGGCCCCTACGGCGATTCCCGGCAACGCGTTACCATACCGGCCCATTCCCCTTCGAGCGCGCGCCATGCCGATTCTCCACTGCATCGTTCACCGCATCGACAAGGCCGACGGCGAGCAGCCCGCCGCGCTGACCACCGCCGACACCCCGCAGGCCCCTTCGTCGCCGCTGGACGACCTGCTCGCCGAGCTGACCACTCGCTTCAACGCCAAGCGCAAGGGCTGGGGCTACTTCCGCGAGGACGCCACCGCCCGCTCGCTGGCCGCCCTGCTGCCCGCCTACCTCGAAACCGCCGAGCCCGAGGCGTTCGCCACCCTGTCCCGCCAGACGGCGGAAAGCCTGCGCGAGCTGGTCGAGCAGCAGCTGCCGACCGGTGGCTACCTGATCATGGCCCACGTCCGCCAGGGCGAGAGCGAGCACCTGACCCTGGCCCTGCTGCACGCCCGCGCCGGCTTCGGCGTGGATTCACGGCTCGCGGTGGTGCCGGTTGCCCCGCTCAACGTCAGTCAGCCCGCGCTGGCCGCGCGCATCGACCTGACCCAGATGCGTGCCGGCCAGTCGCGCCAGTATGTCGCCTTCACCCGCGACCGCGGTGGCCAGGCCCTGGTCGAGGCGTTCCGCGACTGGCTGGGCTGCGAGGAGGGTGCGGACGCCCCCGGGGAGACCCGCACCCTGCTCAAGGCCTTCAGTGACTACGTGGAAAGCGAGGCCCTGCCCGACGCGGCCGCCCGCGAGAAGACCGACGCCCTGCTCGACTACGCCAGCGACCAGGCCGGCCGCGGCGAACCGCTGACCCTCGACGCCCTCTCCGAACTCGTCGACGACCAGCAGCCCCGGGCCTTCTATGATTACATTCGCAACCAGGATTACGGGCTGGCGCCGGAGATCCCGCCGGACAAGCGCACCCTGCAGCAGTTCAAGCGCTTCACCGGCCGCGCCGGCGGCGTCTCGATCAGCTTCGACTCGCACCTGCTGGGCAACAGCATCGAGTACGACGCCGAGCGCGACCGGTTGATCATCAAGCAGGTGCCCGACGCCCTGAAGACCCAGCTCCGGGAGCGCCGCTCCTGACGCCCCGTTTCTGCAACGCGCATCGCCAAATCGCCAAGGAGGCTCCATGCAGTCACGCTACTTCACGCTCATCGACTACCCTGACGGCACCCCGGCCCGCGAGCTGTTCGACCTGCGCACCCGCGAGCTGCCCGAGCTCGGCGACGGCGAGGTCCGGGTGCGCAACACCTGGCTGTCGGTCGACCCCTACATGCGCGGGCGCATGAGCGGCCGGAAGACCTACATCGACCCCTTCATCGCCGGCGAGCCGCTGGAAGGCGCCGCCGTGGGTGAGGTGATCGAGTCCCGCAACGCCCGCCTGCCGGTGGGCACCCGGGTCAGCCACATGGCTGGCTGGCGCGACGTGGCCCAGCTGCCCGGCGACGCCGTTCACCCCCTGCCCGAGCTCGACGTGCCCGACTCCGCCTTCCTCGGCGTGCTGGGCATGCCCGGCATGACCGCCTGGACCGGGCTCAATCGCATCGCAGACATGCGCGAGGGCGACAACGTGCTGGTCAGCGCCGCCGCCGGGGCGGTGGGGTCACTCGCCGTGCAACTGGCCAGGGCCAGGGGCGGCAAGGGCAGGGTGGTCGGCATCGCCGGCGCCCCGGAAAAGCTCGAGTGGCTGGCCTCGCTCGGCGTCGAGCCGGTGAGCTACCGTGGCAAGGACGCCGGCGAGCTCGCCGCCGACCTGCACAAGGCCTGCCCCGAGGGCTTCGATGTGGTCTACGAGAATGTCGGCGGCGCCTGCCTGGAAGCCGCCCTCGACAACCTGCGCATCGGCGCGCGCATCGCCATCTGCGGGCTGATCGACAGCTACAACGCCACGGCCCCCGCGCCCGGCCCGAGCAACCTCGCGAAGCTGCTGTTCAACCGGGCGCGCATGGAAGGCTTCATCGTCACGGACCACTGGGACCACTACCCGCACTTCCTCACCACGGTCGGCCCGCTGGTGGCCGGCGGCGAGATCACCTACCGCGAAACCGTCGAGGAAGGGCTGGAAGCCACGCCCGACGCCTTCCTCAAGCTCTTCGACGGCAGCAATACCGGCAAGATGCTGGTGAAGCTGTGATCTGAGGCCGGGACCGGGGCAACGCTTCGGCCGCTCCGGTCCCCGTGGCGCCGCCCGGGTCAGGCCGCCGAATCGACAGCCGCCTCCCCGGCACGACCGGCAGACCGCCCCTCGCTGCGCGAAATGATCGCCGTACCGACCAGGTCGCCGGTGACGTTGAGCGCCGTGCAGCCCATGCCCACCAGCGCGTCGATGGAGGTCAGCAGCGCGACCGTCTCGATCGGCAGCCCCACCTGGGTGAAGACGGTGGCGATCATCACGATCCCGGCGCCCGGCACCCCGGCGGTGCCGATCGAGGTCAGCGTGCCGATCACCACGATCTCGAGCATGCTGGTCAGATCGAGCGGCGCACCGATCACGTTAGCGGCGAATACCGCCGAGATGGCGATGCGGATCGCCGCGCCGTCCATGTTGATGGTCGCTCCCAGCGGCAGGCTGACGCCGTAGACGCTGCGCGGCAGTTGCAGGCGCCGGGCGGCGTCGAGGGTCAGCGGCAGCGTGCCCGAGCTGCTCTGGGTGGCAAAGGCGGTGGCCATCGGCGTACGCGCCTCGCGGAAGAAGTCGCCCAGGCGCACGCCGAACAGCCCCATCAGCACGGCATAGATGACCAGCTGCACCGCCAGGGCGATATACAGCACCGCCACCATGTCGCCCAGCGAGAGGATCGTGTTCAGGCCCTGCCGGCCCACCGTCTCGGCGACGATGGCGAACACGCCGATGGGCACGTACTGCAGCACGCCGCCCATCACCCGCAGCGTCACCTCGTTCAGAGCCTCGATCACCCGATACAGACGCTCGCCCAGCTCGCCCTGGCTCTCCGAGGTGCGCAGCATCAGCAGCGCGATGCCAAAGACGATGGCGGTGAAGATGATGCCCAGCAGATTCACCTCGGCGAAGGCCGAGACGATGTTGTCGGGCACGATGCTCAGCAGCACGTGCACGACACCCGGGTTCTCGGGCACATCGATCTGCGCACCTTCGTCCAGCGTCATGCCGCTGCCCGGCGCGAACAGCGTGGCCACGGCCAGGCCGACAGTGATCGCCAGGGCCGAGGTGGCCACATAATAGGCCAGCAGCTTGCGGCCCGTGCGGCCCAGGCTGCCGCGCTCGCCCTGGTTGATGCCGACCATCAGCGTGAACAGCACGATCGGCACGATCAGGAACTTCAGCAGCCGCAGCAGCAGATCGCCGAACGGCGCCAGCCAGTCGGCGGCCGTCGGCCCGCCGACCAGGCCGACGATCACGCCCAGTACCAGCGCGATGCTTACCCGCAGGATCAGCGACGCGTTCCGATAGGTCCGCCACAATGCTTTCACGATGATGTCTCCTCTGTCGCGACCGATACCCGTCGCGTGTCGTCAATTGATCGAAGGCTGCGTCCCGGCGCGATTCTTCGTATGCTGGCAGCACCACGAGCACGAGGACCTTCGGCGATGACCCAACGCACCCTGGACTGCTGGCTGACCGACATGGACGGCGTGCTGATCCACGAGGATCGCGCCCTGCCCGGCGCGGCCGAGCTGATCGACCACTGGCGCAGCCAGGGCACGCCCTTCCTGGTGCTCACCAACAACTCCATCTACACCCCGCGGGATCTGAGCGCCCGGCTGGCGCGCATCGGTCTCGAGGTGCCGGAAGAACGCATCTGGACCTCGGCGCTGGCCACCGCCGCCTTCCTGCGCGACCAGTGCCCCGGGGGCTCGGCGTTCGTGATCGGCGAAGCCGGCCTGACCACGGCCATCCACGAGGCCGGCTTCGTGATGACCGACGTGGCCCCGGATTTCGTGGTACTGGGCGAGACGCGCACCTACTCCTTCGAGGCGATCACCCGGGCGATCCGCCTGATCGAGGACGGCGCGCGCTTCATCGCCACCAACCCGGACGTCACCGGCCCCAGCCCCGAGGGGCCGATGCCGGCCACCGGCGCGGTGGCGGCCCTCATCACCGCCGCCACCCGGCGCCAGCCCTACTACGTGGGCAAGCCCAACCCGATGATGTTCCGCTCGGCGCTCAATCGCCTCGGCGCCCATTCCGAGCGCACCGGGATGATCGGCGACCGCATGGACACCGACGTGGTGGCGGGCATCGAGGCGGGGCTGCACACCGTGCTGGTGCTCAGCGGCATCGCCACCCGCGACGACGTGGAGCGCTACCCCTACCGGCCGCGGGAGATCCTCGACTCGGTGGCCGACCTGCTGCCCTGAGCGCCAAGCACGAAAAGCACGGACGCCCGACCCCTTGCAGGGCCGGGCGTCGCGTACGGGCACGCGGCCCGTTCAGGATGACTGCAGCTTGTCCTGCGTGCGCGTCTCGAAGTCGCTGGCGTCGTGGCGCTCGTGGAGCTGGGTTTCCGGCTCGCCGAAGGTACGGTTGACCATGCGCCCGCGCTGCACTGCCGGGCGGGCAGCAATTTCCTTCGCCCAGCGCACCACGTTGGTGTACTCCTGCACCTGCAGGAATTCCGCCGCGTCGTAGATCCGGCCCAGCACCAGCTGGCCATACCAGGCCCAGTTGGCGATGTCGGCGATGGTGTAGTCGTCGCCGGCCAGGTAGCGGCTCTCGGCCAGGCGCCGGTCGAGCACGTCGAGCTGGCGCTTGACCTCCATCGCATAGCGGTCGATGGGGTACTCGAGCTTCTCCGGGGCGTAGGCGTAGAAATGCCCGAAACCGCCGCCCAGGAAGGGCGCGCTGCCCATCTGCCAGAACAGCCAGTTGAGCGTCTCGGTGCGCGCGGCGTGTTCCGTGGGCAGCAGGGCGCCGAACTTCTCGGCCAGATACAGCAGGATCGACCCTGACTCGAACACCCGGGTCGGCGGCTGGGTGGAATGATCCATCAGCGCCGGGATCTTCGAGTTGGGATTGACCGCCACGAAGCCGCTGCCGAACTGCTCGCCCTCGCCGATATCGATCAGCCAGGCGTCGTATTCGGCGTCATGACCGAGGGCCAGCAGCTCCTCGAACATCACCCCGGCCTTGACCCCGTTGGGCGTGGCCAGCGAATAGAGCTGGAACGGATGCTTGCCGACCGGCAGCGCCTTGTCGTGGGTCGGCCCCGCGACGGGGCGGTTGATGCTGGCGAACTTGCCACCGCTGGCCTTTTCCCACTTCCAGACCTTCGGCGGCGTGTACTCGGTATCCTGGCTCATGGTGCTCTCCTGGATGAATCGTTGGTGCGGGCCGGGACGATCACAGCACCCCGGCCAGTGCGGTCACGGCAAAAGATAGCGTGTTAAAGATCCTGTAGCGAGCCATCGCCCAGATTGAATGAGACTATCGCCATCAGGATGTGGGCTAATGGAGGGACCGGCATGAGCGATGACAGGAACCGTCCTGACAAGAGCACCTGGGCGATCGGCGGAGGCGTGCTTCTCGGCCTCGGTGCCGGTCTGTTCTTCCTGCGGGAATCGGCACTGGCCTTTGTCGGCTGCCTGCTCGGCGGGCTGGGCCTGGGCCTGATCATCACGGCGATCATCGCCCGGCGAGGGTGACCAGGCGAGCGACGCGTTCCTGCATCGCCGTCATCGTTGCCGCCCCGGCAGCGGCCGCATGGCCGCCCGCGCCGGGGAGCGGCGTCGGGTTGGATGATCGGCGACCGCGTCGCGCAGCGCGCGTTTCCAGCGCAGGTAGGCCCGTGGCGAGGGAATCCGCGGGATATGCGCCAGCTCCCAGTGGATGCCGTTGACCGGATCGTCGAAGAACACCGCGTAGTAGCCCGGCGCATAGACCGTGTACTCGGCGGGCGGGTCGCTGACCGGCACGTCGTTGGGCACCAGGAACTGCCGGTGGAACGCATCCACCTCGCGTCGGCTTCTGGCCCAGAGTGCGACGTGGTGGATCCCGGTGGCGCGCGCCGCGTGCTCGAGCCTCGCCCCACTGCGTGCCGGCTGGATGCCGATATAGCTGTGCGGGACGGGAAAGCGCGCCATGTAGTAGGTGGAGCGATACCCGATATCCAGCGTCCAGAAGCTGGTGTAACCCAGCCAGCCGAACATCCGGTCGAAGAAGGCCACGGACGCTTCGTAGTCGAGCACCGAGAACTCGACGTGATTGATGCCTCGCCAGCGCATGACGATCCCCGCTCTCCAGGAGTCCTCCGACAAGATTGGCAGAGTCCCCGGATGACTGCCCGCCAACCCACATGCCCTCGCTATCTCTCGCGATGCCGGAGATCGGCCCACCATCAGACAGCGGCTTCGACACGCTCCAGCCGCCAGGCGACTTCCATGAAGCGCGTCACGCCCGCCTCGCGAAAGCGCGCCTGATGGGCGATGACATCCTTGCGCGACAGCTCGGTCAGTGTGTAAGCGCCATCGTAGAGGCGGTGAAGCTCGTCCGGCAGCACCGGGAACGGCGGCCCGTCCATCTCCCGCGGGTCATACTCGAAGGTGATCAGCAGCTGCGGTGCCTCGCC
The DNA here is from genome assembly GCF_010993675.1 of Modicisalibacter sp. 'Wilcox'. Classification (NCBI taxonomy): domain Bacteria; kingdom Pseudomonadati; phylum Pseudomonadota; class Gammaproteobacteria; order Oceanospirillales; family Halomonadaceae; genus Modicisalibacter; species Modicisalibacter sp. 'Wilcox'. Next base: position 94,711 of record NZ_WNXF01000011.1, on the reverse strand, counting down.
CGACAGCGCCAGCACCTTGGCCACGTAGGTCTTGCGCATCGGCTCCGGCAGCGCCACCAGCGCCGCGCGATCATAGACCAGGTCCACCCGGCCCAGCGCCCCGGCCGGCAGCGCAAAGATGTCGCCCTGGAAGACGGTCAGCCCGCCGTGATGCCAGCGTCGTCCACCTTTCCAGTCATCGATCGTCGGTTCGACATCGAGCTCTTCGAACAGCTGGCCGACCGCCAGCTCGCTCAGTTCCGCCCCCACCACCTCGTGCCCCTGAGCCAGCAGCCAGCCGATATCGCGCGTCTTGCCGCACAGCGGCACGAAGATCCGCGCCCCGGCCGGCAGGTCGAAGCCGGGCAGGTGGCGCTCGAGAATCGGGTGCACGAAGGGCAGGTGAAAGCCCAGCTGGGCGTTCTGCCAGCGGGACCGCCAGAAGTCGGGTTCCATCGAGCTACTCCGGTTGAGGATCAGAGAGCCCCGAGTATGCCGCACACGCCCGAGGGATGGCACCCGCCGGCCCGACGCGCAATCTGGTAGCCTACCGGCACACCATGCGACCCCTCGCCGCCTTTCCTGCCCGCTACCGGAACACCGCCATGCCCTGCCCCGTCGCCTCTCGCCGCTCTCCCCTCGCCCGCACCGACCGCCCGAGACGAATCCACGCATGAGCGACACCCGCCTGTTCCGCTCGCTGCGCGTCTACAACTACCGGCTGTGGGCCGTCAGCGCGCTGGTTTCCAACATCGGCACCTGGATGCAGCGGGTCGCCCAGGACTGGCTGGTGCTCAGCGTGCTGACCGCCAACAACGCCAGTGCGGTGGGCATCACCATGGCGCTGCAGTTCGGCCCGCAGCTTCTGCTGCTGCCGCTGACCGGCTACGCCGCCGACCGTTTCGACCGCCGCCGGCTGATCCGTCTCACCCAGACCCTGCAGGGCCTGCTGGCGCTGGGTCTGGGGCTGCTTACCGTGACCGGTGTGGTGACGCTGTGGCAGGTCTACGCCTTCGCGCTCGGACTGGGCTGCGTCAGCGCCTTCGACGCACCGGCTCGGCAGACCTTCGTCAACGACCTGGTGGGCGAGCGCTACCTGGCCAACGCCGTGGCACTCAACTCCACCTCCTTCAACAGCGCGCGGATGATCGGCCCTGCCGTGGCCGGCCTGCTGATCGCCGCCGTGGGCACCGGCTGGGTGTTCCTGATCAACGCCGCCTCCTTCGCGGTGATGCTGGTCGCACTGAGCCGCCTGCGCCGTGCCGAGCTGCACCGGGTCGAACGCCCGGCGCGCCGCCGGCGGGGTGACCGAGGGCTTCCGCTACGTGGGCCGCCGCCGCGACCTGCTGTGGATGCTGGTAATGCTGGCGCTGATCGGCACCTTCGGCTTCAACTTCCCGATCTACATCTCCACCATGTCGGTCCGCGTGTTCGGCGGCGACTCCGGCCAGTACGGCCTGCTCAGCTCCTGCCTGGCCCTCGGCTCGGTGAGCGGCGCCCTGCTTGCCGCCCGCCGCGAGCGCCCGCGCATACGCCTGCTCGGCCTTGCCACCCTGGCCTTCGGCCTCGGCTGCGCCCTCGCCGCCCTGGCCCCCGGCCCCTGGCCGTTCGCCGAGGCACTGGTGCTGATCGGCTTCTCGGCGCTGACCTTCAACACCACCGCCACCGCGCTGCTGCAACTGGCCACCGAGCCGACCATGCGCGGGCGCATCATGGCCCTGCGCATCGCCGTGACCATGGGCGGCACGCCGGTGGGCGCCCCTATCGTCGGCTGGATCGCCGATCATGCCGGACCGCGCTGGGCGCTGGGCGTGGGCGCCGTTTCCGGGGTGATCGCCGCCGCCATCGGCGGCCTGCTGGTGCTGCGTGCCCGGCGCGCAGCCCGGCGGCAAGCGCATCAGGACACTGCCTGAGCGTCAACGCTCCCGGCCGGAGCCTTCCTCCCCGAGGCCCTCGCGGCTGACGACCATCCCCTCGCGGGGCCACCACTCGGGATGCTGCTCACGGATGAAGCTCATCAACCGCTCGCGGATGTTCATCTCCGCCACCCAGCCGGCGAAGGGATCCGAGGTCATCAGGTAACAGCTGAACGTCTGTGCCATGCCGGTCTGCCCCGTCACGTAACAGCACAGCTTGTGATGCTCGATGACGCTCTCTTCTTCCTGGGCATATTCCATGAATCTCTCCCGCAGGCACGGGATATCCGCACTCAGGTGCACGGTCAGCACCAGGCTGCGGTACTCCTTGGCGTTCTTGACCGAGAGATTCTCGAACGGCTTGGAGACGAAGTACGTGACCGGCACGATCACCCGCCGCTCGTTCCACGAACGCAGGCGGATGAAGGTGTAGAAGATGCCTTCCACATGACACCACTGGCCCTCGAACATCACCAGATCGCCGATGCGGATGGATTTGGCCAGCGACAGCTGAAACGACGACAGGATGTTGCCCAGCACGGCCTGGCCGGCGATACCCACCAGCACCGTCAGCACACTGGCCGAGGCCAGCAGCGACATGCCCAGCGTCTCGAAGAGCCGGATCTGGCTCAGCACGTAGACCGTCACGGCGGTGACCGTGACCAGGATGATCAACCGCCGCAGCGCATAGAGCGTGGTCAGCAGCTTGCGATCGTCCTTGTGCTTGGTGTCGTCGATAGTCCCCATCAAGCGCCGCGTCATGCGCAGCATGAGGGTATCGACGAGACGAATCGCGATGGTCCCCGCGCCCCAGGCCATGATGGCGATCAACAGCACCCGGAAGGTGGTGGTGACCACCGCCGAGAAGGACACCACATAGTCCAGCAGCGCCTGGGTCACCAGCGACATGACGATGAGCGCCATCGGCATGCGGATCTGGCTGGCGAAGATGCTGACCGCGCCTGAGGGCAGAAAACGCTTGATCAGGCCGACGAGCCGGTAGATCCACCAGCCCGTCAGACCGACCGCCACCAGCACCAGGGGAATGGCGATCCACTCCCAGAGCTTGAGCGGCCCGAACGCCGTCTTCAGGGGCTTGGGAAGGTACGACTCCAGGAAGGAGGGGCCGTACTTCTCGTAGAGCAGCGGCACCGACGCGACGCTGTCCGGCATGACCAGCCACACCGGCTCCTGCTCGCCCACCCGATAGCGGCCCAGCCGGATGTCATAGACCTCCCCTTCGGCGGTGAGCGAGGCCAGCTTGATGTTGCGACGCGGCTTGCCCGCATGGGGGCGCTTGTCTGCCGCATGCTCGGTCGCGGCATCCTGACGACCGGGCAGGCTGGACACCTCGAGCCATTCGCCTCGCCTGAGCACCTCGGCCAGCTGCATGGCGAGCGTGCCGCCGCGCTTGCGCTGCTCCGCCGGTTCCAGCTCGGAAAGGTTAAGAATATGCGCCGCCGCGCCGAAATTCTCCTGTTTCGTCAACTCCAGAAAACTCCGGATCGCTTCCCGCGGGGTCGACCGCTTGACCACCTTGGGCGCCTCGCCCAGGCCCGCATTCAGCGAATCGACGGAGAACCAGAGCTCCGACTTGTCCTCCTCGTCCTGAGGTTGCGCCATGCACAGGCTGGAAAATACCAGCGCCACTGCAGCGACCAGCCACAGCCGCCACGAATCGTTTTTCGTCATGCGTCCCTTACCGATATTCAGTGGGTCATCCGTGTCATCCACCGCCCGCCGAGCCAATCCCGGTCCGGCGGGCCGCGCCTGCCGACCGGCCTTCCGGGCCGGTCACCGTTCAAGTACAGCCCACCGGCTGGCGGGGCGTCCACAACATGAGTCAGCAAATACTGACGATTGAGGTCAGGCTGAGTGACACCAGGTTCGTCATGCGGGCAGGCACAAAAAAGCCCTCCGGCCAGAGGCGGAGGGCAGCGAGGATAGTCGGACGGGACGCCGGCAGCAGCGCCTGTTACGGGCTGGGGAAACGTGAACGGAAGAAGATATGCAGGATGCCCATGGCACCGTGGCCAATGATGTAGGCCTCGATCAGTCCGGTCAGCAGGGCATGGACCGATCCCGCCTGAGGCGCCCAGGGCAGGTGATAGCTCCAGGAAATGAACCAGGTGAAGCCCGAGAACACCACAAGCAGCAGCGCCCCCAGCCCCAGGCCGTGCATGATGGCCGCCAGCCCGCCGGGGCCCGGCTCCGGCATGCGCAGCCGCAGCAGCGTGCGCAGATCAGCCATCAACGGCGCGACATTGCCCACCAGCCAGGGAAAGTAGTAACGCAGGCCGCGATGCCGGATCACCGCGAACAGGAAGATCAGCGAGATCGGCACCAGCAGCAGCCCCATGCCGATATGCAGCCAGGTGCCATAGCGCTCGGGGAGCTGGCTAGCCACCTCGCCCGTCCGGGTGAATCCCATGAAATTGCTGAGGATGATCTGGCCGATCACCATCGACAGCACGGTCAGGTGAAACGCCAGCACGAGCGGTGTCTGGCGCTCCCGGAAATACCCCATGGTGGTGCCCACTACGTTCATTCGCCCTTCCCCCACGTTACGTATCGAGCCGACGACCCTGTTTCCGGGCCTGCCGGCGTGGCGCGCTCCGGCGATCCACGACTCGCCGAATGTAGTGATACCACCGCTATCTTAGCTTTAGCTTAAGGGAATGGGGGAGACAGATCGGCTTGACCGTCGTTCCTCCATCCGCCCTCGCCCCCATCCCGAACGACTCACGCTGACCCGCGAAGAGCTAAAATTGTTATTTGCAAAATACCGACGCCTTCTACACTGGGGAGTGACCGCAAGGCTCTCCGGCAACATTCAACAAAAAGGAATCGATCGCAGAAACATCGTGGCCGTTGTCGGCAGCATGGTGTGGACGCCAAGGAGTTCGGATACGCGATCCCACCAGAGGACAACAGACTGGATCAAATACGGACATTACCAAGGGGTGTTATCATGAATACTTTTGCAAATGCTTCTCTGCCCATGCTGGTTGGGGCATCTCTTCTGTTTGCCTCCTCTGCCATGGCCCAAGGGGTAGGCCCGGCAACGGGTGACAGGGAGTTCTCCATCTCCGGGACCGGTACCAGCAACAAGGACTTCGACAACGGCAGCTTTGGCGTTTCCGGCGACTACGGCTGGTACCTGTCCGATCGCACGCTGGTGGGGCTTCGTCAGAGCGTCAACTTTGCTGACGTGCAAGGCGAGAGTGACAACACCTGGAATGGCAGCACCCGGGGCTTTGCCGATTACCACTTCGGCAGCAGCGCGGCCCGGCCCTTCGTGGGTGCCTCGCTCGGCGGCATCTATGGCGACGGCGTCAAGGACACCGGCATCGCCGGTCTGGAAACCGGCCTCAAGTACTACATGCTGCCGAGTACCTTCATCCAGGGCAGGGCCGAGTACCAGTTCCTGTTCGACAGCAGCAACAGCGCCCAGGACAACATCGACGATGGCGCCTGGGCCTACACCATCGGCATGGGTATCAACTTCTGACCGGAAACGAACCATGATCGTGAAGTGACCCGATTGGGAGCGAACACCCCTAGCGACTGGGGTGTTCGCGCCCAATTTGCGCCCAAGAAAACTCGCCACGGTTTTCCGATGTATTCAAGGCGAATGCGACGAGCCTGTTGATCGCGACGCCGAGGTTGACCCCGCGATGACATTCGAGCGATTCGTGTTGCTACCAGGGGCTCGGGAAATGCGAAAGACCGCAGATATGCAGGATGCCCATCGCGCCGTGACCGAGGGTATAGGCCTCGATCGACCTGACGTGAACCCTCCTGACGAACGACCCGGAATTTCCGGATAGTTGGTTCTCGCACCAGCTCACCTTCGTCGTAGACGTTCAGAACGTGCTCATTGATCGCCCGAATACCCTTGTCAAAAGGTGCGGACATCTGCCGCTGGATCAGCCATACCGTCTCGCGGCCTTCGTCCAGACGCACCTCGACCGCCTTCTCGGCATCCTCGTAGATCAGGATCGAGCCGTACTGGCTGCCACGGCCGGTGTGCACGTTTACCCCTTGGGGCAACTTCCGGTGCAACAAGGCCATCTGGAGGGCGTCACAGACCCGGTAATGCCGCCGCGTGCAGGCCCAGGAACCCGTTACGGAAACAACGCCTTTCCATCGCCATTATCCTGGAAAAATACTCGGCACTATCCCCATAAAACAGGATTAACATCTTAATTATCAGCACCTAGCCGATTTTCTGGGAAGTATTGATAAACTCCCTCGCATGACGGCTCTGCTCCAGCGGAGCACTTCGTATCCACTGGCAAGGAGACTTTCATGGCCCGCAATATCATCGTTCTGGGTGCCGGCATGGTCGGCGTATCCGTGGCCTGGCACCTGGTGCGTCGCAGCCATGACGTCACGCTGGTGGACCGCCGCGAGCCGGGGCTCGAGACCTCCTTCGGCAATGCCGGCATCATCCAGCGCGAGGCGGTGCGCCCCTACGCCTTCCCGCACGATATCGGTACCTTGCTGCGGGTGCTGCCCAACCGCCAGGTGGACATCCGCTACCGTCCTACCGGCATGATGAGTGCGGCGGGCCCGCTGTTGGAGTACTGGCTGAACTCGAGCGGTGAGCGCTACGCGCGCATCGTGCGCGAATGGGCATCGCTGATCATGCGCTGCCAGGAGGCCCACGCGCCGATGATCGAGGCCGCCGGTGCCGAGGCACTGGTGCGCAAGGGCGGCTGGCTGGAGCTTTACCGCACCCGCAAGGAATTCGAGGAACGCCAGCAAGTCGCCCAGGAAAACCACGAGCGCTTCGGGGTCGAGTATGACGTGCTGGACGCCGAGACGCTCTACGCCAAGGAGCCGCACTTGGGCAAGGGGCTGATCGGGGCGATCCATTGGACGCAGCCCTGGATGGTCTCGGACCCCGGCGGCCTGGTGCAGGCCTACGCCCGCAGTTTTGCCGAACAGGGCGGCCAGGTGAAGCAGGCCAGCGTCGAGGACGTGCTCCAGGTTGAGGGTGGCTGGCAGGTCAAGACCAGCGAGGGGGATCTGGAAGCCGAGCAGGTGGTGGTGGCCATGGGCCCCTGGACCGGTGAACTGCTGGCGAGGCTGGGCATGAAAGTGCCGCTGTTCGTGAAACGCGGCTACCACATGCACTACTCCGCCGAAAACGAGGCCAAGCTCAACCACTGGGTGATGGATGCCGAGAAGGGATTCCTGCTCGAGCCGATGCGCGCCGGGATTCGCCTGACCACCGGCGCCGAGCTGGCCGACCTGAACTCGCCGCCCCAGTACAAGCAGCTGGCCGCCGCCGAGAAGGTGGCACGCAAGCTGTTCCCGCTGGGCAAGCGTCGCGACAGCCAGCCCTGGAAGGGCGCGCGGCCCTGCATGCCCGACATGAAACCGGTGATCGGCCCGGCCCCCGACAAGGATGGGCTGTGGCTCGCCTTCGGTCACGGCCATCAGGGCTTTACCCTGGGCCCGGCCACCGGCGAACTGCTCGCCCAGATGATGGATGACGAAGCGCCTGCGGTGGATATGGCCCCGTTCCGCGTTGACCGCTTCTGAAGGTGAGGCTATGACGAAATCGGGCGCCCTTGAGGCGCCCGCTTCGAAAGATAGCAACGATGCCTGTACGAGCGGTCAAGCCGAGAACACCCAGCATTAGCCGCTTAGGGTGCAGAAACTAGGGGGCATTACATAGCTCACTCCCCCAACCATACCCACTTACATAAGAGAAACAATAGAATCCCAATCACGATTGGTGACCATAACAAATCTTGCTCGGCCTTGACTTTCCTTAGCCCACAGCTCACCGATCATGCGATCTTCCTTAGCTTTGTCCGTCGAGTAACGATCACCGCCCTTGTATTCGACAACTAAAATCGTTCCATCGGGTAATTTACAGACAAAATCCGGCCAGAACTTGCTATCGGATTTTTGTAGAAAGAAGGCACAAGCCGGTTTGCGGTCCAAGTTACGCACCCAGAATTCGATATTTCCTTTGCTAGCTTGGTCGTCCAGCCAGACGGCACATTCGAATTCCTCTTTGCTGTCAAAATCACCAACCTGACCATAGTAATGGTGCCGAAAAATTATATGACCAAATCGGTTATCATATACCCGATTAGGTGCATAACCATAGGGGGGAAACTCAAATTCCATCCCCACCTCACCGACTACGACATCTACCTTGTCATTGCTATTGAACAGAGAGTCTTGATACGCTTGCTTCACCGCAAGTTGACGCAACTCATCAACGCGTTGCTCAAGCATCTCACGCAGCAAGAACTTATGTGAATTAAGATACGCAAGATTCAGGGTATCAAGTTTCAAAAGCCCTTGGACCCATCGAGTGACAAAGGCACGCTTGCTTTCATGCGTTAGCGTCTGATCGGGCAAGTTGCGACATAACCAGGCCACCAAATCGACATCATTGAAGTGTTCCGGCTGATAGCTCAGCGCCAGATCGTGCGTTACCCCTTGCATGAAATCGACATTGAGGCGCCCAGCGTTGTCGTCGGTGTCAATCTTACCGACCTCCGCCACACCGTTGCCTTCGAGACGTTGCCGCTGTGCCGTCGTCGGGTCGGCATCATACAGTGAAATATCCCACGGATAGTTCAACACTTCCGGGTCATCGAAGAGCTGCAATTCTCCCTGAACGCGCAACCCCATTTGCGGTACGGCTAACGGCTTACCCAATTCCGAAGGTGTCTGAAAATGCTCGAAACTAGCTTGTGTTCGACTCTCTTTGACTGCCTGCACTACCACTTCACGATCTTCATCCGAGCTTACCGCCTGTGTCACCGCCTCAGAATCAGCATCGTCCAACGGTTTTTGAATGGTCAGCGTCTTGGTCTTGGGCTCCCATGTCACTTTATCGCCCAACTTGTTGAGATCACGCTTGGCGGGCTTAGTCTTCAGTGTCACAGGGATCGGTTTGAACGTGGCACGTGCCTCAAAACGCTCGAAATCGAATGGTGTCTGTTGCGGTTGCGTGGCTTCGACAAACTCCCGCGCTTCCCGGCGTTCGAATCCGGCCCCTTTGACCAAACTATCACGCAGGCTATCAGCCGTATCTCGGAAGCTGCGTGATACAACGTAGGCGTAGGATTGGTTCAGTACACTATCCGGCCTGGCCTTAGCTTCTGGCTGGCGCAGCACACGCCCTAGAAGCTGCTCCACCGCCGTTGAGGAATGCAGTTCCGCCATACTCACCAAGATATACGCCCATGGGCAATCCCACCCTTCGGCCAAGGCCCGTTGCGTAATAACGAATGTCACTGGGCAATCAGGGTCCAGGATGCCTTTTGCATAGGTCTGTTCCAGCGCTTCCAGTTCTTTGTATTCACTGGTTGCCCGTGCGATGCACTCAACCGGAATTTGATGGTTATCCTGTAACTCTTGCCACAGTGTTTCGACATCCAGGGTTTCGTGCCCCGCACGACGCGGCTCAGCTTGGATCAACACAATCGGGCGAAGAGGGTTCGCGCCTTGGCGGCATTCAGCATCGGCTCGCCCTTGCAACTCACCACGCCAGGCAATGGCTTGACTGAGGCACTTTTGCCACTCCGGCTGGGTTTCCAGGCGGATTGGCAGCTTGATCATTTCCTCGGCTTTCAGCTCGGCGGCCCACACACTATGCAGCACATTACTGGGCGTATGCGTGGTATCCGGCGTCGCGGTGAGTTCCAAAATACCGGAAGGGTTCAGGCGGCGAAGCGTTTCGAACCCCAACGCGGTGCGATTGTTGTGTGCTTCATCAACGATCACGAATGGACGGTGTAGGCGCAGCACATTGGCTAGAGAATATGGCACCGTGGCGCCATCCTCGCTACGGAGCAACTTTTCCTTCTGCTCAGCCGCCAGATTGTCGAAATGCCCCATCAACGCGCCGCTCGACTCATAGACCTTGCGGCTTTCAGTTTCTTCAACTTGGAAGGCTTGCCGCGTACAGACAATGATGACTGTATTGCTGGAAAGGGTGCCGGGTGTCACGCTCTTCGCTTCGTCGATATCCATGACCGTGACCGGTCCGGCATCACTCAGGGCAGCATGATAAGGATGCCGAGGGTCTTTGAGCGCCTTGAGCGTCTGCTCGCGAATGGCATTGGAAGGCACTAACCACAGCACCACGCTGTGGGAAACATGAAGCAAATGCGCATTCACCATGCCAATCGATCGTGCCGCTAGCCACGTCTTGCCGCCACCGGTCGGAATACGTAGGCAAAAGTACGGCATCGCGGGGTTAAAACCCGCTAGAGGACGATAGGGAACTCCTTGTCCCCAAAGCGCTCTCGTTGTCTGATAAAACGCGGTATCTGCATCCCCCAGTTCCCGACAAGCCTTCAAGTAGGCCAGCAGTGAATCGAGTGCCTGCTGCTGATAGGATTTTGCAACGAATCCGGCCATGGTCCACCTGTTTATTGATCGAGGGCGTAGGGCGTTTGCTTGAAGACGATCTGTTCACGGCGCAGGCGCGAGGCTCCCAGACGACAGGCCGCCGCATAGAGAGTCTTGGGGCCATCATGGGCTGGCAGGCTATCCAGCACCGGGCCCGTCAGCACATTACCTCCTTTCACGCTTTTGTCGCCCAGAATACCGTTGAACAGTAGATAAATGGCCTGCCCTTCATGAATACCGAGCAAGGGCGAGGTGAAACGTTTCTCCCCCGTTTTCTGGGGTGGCAATCCGGTGCCAGTTTCCTTGAACCAGACGAATTCCGCCAGCTGCTCGAACGTGACGTCATCACGTACCTGGCCGAAGGCATCGAACATCGGCTCATCACTCAGACGGTAATACCGAAAACCACCGCCCAACCCCTCAATAGCGTTTCCGTTATTATCTTTGTAGCCTTCGGCCACACGTTTAACCCGCTCCGCCGTAACATTTTCGGCAATAGATTTATCCATCTCGACAAGAATATACTTCCGATCGCCTCCATCTTCAGCATTCTGCTCCATGACTGCATGAGCAGTTGTTCCTGTTCCTGAAAATGAGTCCAACACTATGCCGTCCTTAGGGCAGCAATAGCTTATTATCCTTCTAACAACTCCTAAAGGCTTCGGAAAAGCAAAAACCCTTTCATCGAGTATTTCATCTAACTCTCTTGCGCCAGAATGAGTATTAAAATCGGACCAAAAAGAAGAAGCAGGCATCCGATCCTGAACTTCCGTCAAAAACCTCTTCTTTCTAGGCCAACCTCTTTTAGAATTAGGCGGCCACCATATCTTATCTTCCTTAAGAAGTTTCTCATAACCTTCTTTGTTTGTAATCCACCCTTTTGCAGGGTCCGGATCCCAAACATTATCAGTCCCTGGCTGCTTCATACTATAATCATGAAGGTTAGGCCTTTCTTTTTTCGTGGCCTTACCCTTGAGAGGGTCCGTAACGTAAGGGCCACGTCCATCTCCGTCATCTTTTTTAAAGCTAGACCGGTCTATCTCTCGACCCTCGATAGCTCCAGATTTTGTTTTTCCATAAACAAGTATGTACTCATGATCTGGAGATAGCTTTGTCTTAACCCTATTATCTGTATTCCTAGTCCTCCATGCTATAGTTGCGATTCGATGATTAATCCCAAAAATTTCATCCATCAATAACCTGAAATTACCGACTTCCACATCATCGATAGAGGCCAAAATGACGCCATCATCTCTCAGAAGTTCTCTCAGCAGCTTCAAGCGAGGATACATCATACATAGCCACTTATCATGACGTGAAAGATCCTCCCCTTCTTTTCCGACTACCTCATGCAACCACTGGCGAATTTCTGGGCTATTAACATTATCATTGTACACCCAGCCTTCATTCCCAGTATTGTAGGGAGGGTCAATATAAATACACTTGACCTTGCCCGCGTAGCGCGGCAACAGTGCCTTAAGCGCATGAAGGTTATCACCCTGCACAATCAGGTTACCGCTATCCTTGCCACCACCATCCAGTTCAGGAACAGGTTCCAGAAGGCGATACGGCACCTTTTTATGATGAGTGACAACGGCATCTTTACCGATCCAGTTGAGCGTGGGCATGGATGTTCTTTCTTCTCGAGTCAGATTACTTTATCGGTGGAAGCTGTACAAAGCGTTACCAGCATACCAAGTGGCAACATAGGCTTACACTGCTTGATGAAAAACGCCCGCTTGTTGGCGGGCGCTTTTATTAACGTTTCACAGCTTTCCTTTACCCCTATCACTCCCACTCGATCGTCGCGGGCGGCTTGCTGCTCACATCGTAGGTCACCCGCGATACGCCGCTGATCTCGTTGATGATGCGGTTCGAGACCTTCTCGAGCAGCTCGTACGGCAGGTGCGCCCAGCGGGCGGTCATGAAGTCGATGGTCTCGACGGCGCGCAGGGCGATGACCCATTCGTAGCGGCGGCCGTCGCCGACCACGCCGACGGATTTCACCGGCAGGAACACGGCGAACGCCTGGCTGGTCTTGTGGTACCAGTCGGCGTTGTGCAGTTCCTCGATGAAGATGGCGTCGGCTTCGCGCAGGATGTCGGCGTATTCCTTCTTCACCTCGCCGAGGATGCGCACGCCCAGGCCCGGCCCCGGGAAGGGGTGGCGGTAGACCATGTCGTAGGGCAGGCCGAGTTCGAGGCCGAGCTTGCGCACCTCGTCCTTGAACAGCTCGCGCAGCGGCTCGACCAGCTTGAGCTTCATGGTCTCGGGCAGGCCGCCGACGTTGTGGTGCGACTTGATGACGTGGGCCTTGCCGGTCTTGCTGGCGGCGGACTCGATCACGTCCGGGTAGATGGTGCCCTGGGCGAGGAAGTCCACGCCGTCGATCTTGGCCGCCTCGCGGTCGAACACGTCGATGAAAGTGTTGCCGATGATCTTGCGCTTGGCCTCGGGGTCGTGGACGTCCTTGAGCTTGCCGAGGAATTCGTCCTCGGCGTCGACGCGGATCACCCGCACGCCCATGTGGCGGGCGAAGGTTTCCATCACGTGGTCGCCCTCGTCCTTGCGCAGCAGGCCGTTGTCGACGAACACGCAGGTCAGCTGGTCGCCGATCGCCTTGTGCAACAGCGCCGCGACCACCGAGGAATCCACTCCGCCGGAAAGCCCCAGCAGCACGTGGCGGTCGCCGACCTGCTCGCGCACGCGCTCGGAGAGGTCCTCGATGATCTGCGCCGGGGTCCACAGCCGCTCGGCCTGGCAGATCTCCAGCACGAAGCGCTCGAGGATGCGCTGGCCCTGCAGGGTGTGGGTCACCTCGGGGTGGAACTGCACGCCGTAGAAGCGCTTCTCGGGCCAGGTCATGGCGGCGATCGGGCAGCTCGGCGTGGAGGCGGTGACGTTGAACGCCTCGGGCGCCCGGGCGACCTTGTCGCCGTGGCTCATCCACACGTCGAGCAGCGCGCTGCCGTCGTGGTCGACGTGGTCCATGATGCCGCCGAGCAGGTCGTCATCGCCCGCTACCTTGATCTGCGCGTAACCGAACTCGCGCTTGTTGGAGCCCTCGGTGGCGCCGCCCAACTGTTCGGCCATGGTCTGCATGCCGTAGCAGATGCCCAGCACCGGCAGGCCCAGCTCGAACACGCACTCGGGGGCGCGCGGCGAGCCCAGCTCGGAGACCGACTCCGGCCCCCCGGAGAGGATGATGCCGTTGGGGTTGTACTCGCGGATCTCGGCTTCGGTGATGTCGAAGGCGCGAACCTCGGAGTAGACGCCGATCTCGCGCACGCGACGGGCGATCAGCTGAGTGTACTGGGAGCCGAAGTCGAGGATCAGGATCTTGTGGGCGTGAATGTCGGTCATCGGGTGCTCTCTAAATAAGCAACGGCGCCTGGTCAGCGCCGCTGGACAACGGTGTCTTGCGAACGGACCGATTCGCTCGATCCGTTCGAAAATCCTGCGAGCGAGCGCGGATGGGACTTATCCGGCCCGATAGTTCGGCGCTTCCTTGGTAATCTGCACGTCGTGGACATGCGACTCGGCGAAACCGGCGCCGGTGATCTGCACGAACTGCGGCTTGGTGCGCATCTCCTCGACGTCGTGGCAGCCGGTATAGCCCATCGAGGCACGCAGCCCGCCCATCAGCTGGTGGACGATGGCGCTCATCATGCCCTTGTAGGGCACGCGGCCTTCGATGCCTTCCGGTACCAGCTTCTCGGCGCCTTCGGACTTGTCCTGGAAGTAGCGGTCGGCACTGCCCTGGCTCTGGGACATCGCGCCCATCGAGCCCATGCCGCGGTAGGCCTTGTAGGTACGGCCCTGGTAGAGCTCGACCTCGCCCGGGGCTTCCTCGGTACCGGCCAGCAGGCCGCCGATCATCACCGTGCTGGCACCGGCGGCGATCGCCTTGGCCAGGTCGCCGGAGAAGCGGATGCCGCCATCGGCGATCAGCGGGATGTTGAAGGGCTTGAGCGCCTCGGCGACGTTGGAGACGGCGGTGATCTGCGGCACACCGACGCCGGCGACGATGCGCGTGGTGCAGATCGAGCCGGGGCCGATGCCGACCTTGACGGCGTCCGCGCCGGCCTCGGCGAGATCCCGGGCGGCTTCGGCAGTGGCGATGTTGCCGCCGATGACCTGCACCTCGGGGTAATGCTCCTTCACCCAGCGCACCCGCTCGATCACGCCGCGGGAGTGGCCGTGGGCGGTATCCACCACGATGGCGTCGACGCCGGCCTCGACCAGCGCCGTGACGCGCTCGGGAGTCTCCGGGCCGGTCCCCACGGCGGCGCCGACCAGCAGGCGGCCGTCGGCGTCCTTGGCGGCGTTGGGATAGGTGCGCGCCTTCTCGATGTCGCGCACGGTGACCAGGCCGCGCAGGCGGAAGGCGTCATCGACGATCAGGATCTTCTCGATGCGGTTTTCCTGCAGCTTGACCTTGATGGCATCGAGCGGGGTGCCCTCGGGCACGGTGACCAGCTTGTCGCGCGACGTCATGATCGCCGCCACGTCATCGCTGTGGTCGGGTTGGAAACGCATGTCGCGGCCGGTGACGATGCCCACCAGGGTCTCCCCTTCCACCACCGGGAAGCCGGAGTAGCCGTACTCGTCGGCCATCGCCAGCAGGTCCTTGAGCTTGGCTTCGGGGCTGACGGTGACCGGGTCCTTGACGATGACGCTCTCGTGCTTCTTGACCTTGCGCACCTCGGCGGCCTGCGCGGTGATGGTCATGTTCTTGTGGATGATGCCGATGCCGCCTTCCTGGGCCATGGCGATGGCCAGGCGGCCTTCGGTGACGGTGTCCATGGCGGAAGAGACGAGCGGGATGTTGAGCGTGAGGTTGCGGGTCAGGCGGGATTTGAGGCTGACGTCCTTGGGCAGGACATCCGAGTAGCCGGGTACGAGTAATACGTCGTCGAACGTAAGAGCTTCTTGCGCCATACGTAGCATATCGGAATCACCCAATGAGCAGATTGTGGGGAGGGGAGAGAAGTTAATCGACCATTATAACGCTGCCCCATTCTCCTCTCAATGTAGCCTTGACTTGGCACAGTGCTGTCGCCAGGGGCCGATCCGGGGACAAGTCTGCAAGGGGGCGCTGTGATGCGGCGAAGGTGACATGACGGACACTGCATTCTCCCGCGGCACGCTGCCCTCCCCCGGAATGCTAGACTGCCCTTCCCGTTTCATCGTCAGCGAGGCCGCCATGCCGGAGACCGCCCCCGAGACCCTGTCGGTCAGCGAACTCAACCGCCGCGCGCGGATGCTGCTGGAGCGCGGCTTCGGCGAATGCTGGGTGGAGGGCGAGGTCTCGAGCCTGGCGCGGCCGGCCTCGGGGCATGTCTACTTCACTCTGAAGGATGACCGCGCCCAGGTGAAGTGCGCGCTGTTCCGCAACCGCGCCCGCTTCACCCCAGCGCTGAACAACGGCGACCGCGTGCGCCTGCGCGGCAAGGTGTCGCTGTTCGAGCCACGCGGCGACTACCAGCTCATCGTCGAGGCGGTGCAGCCCGCCGGCCAGGGGGATCTGCTCGCCGCCTTCGAGCGCCTCAAGCACCGGCTCGCCGCCGAGGGCGTGTTCGCCAACCGGCGCCCGCTGCCCTGCCCGCCGCGGCATCTGGTGGTCATCACCTCGCCCACCGGCGCGGCGATCCGCGACGTGCTGGCGGTGATGGCCGCACGCTGGCCACTGGCCCGGGTCAGCGTGCTGCCGGTGCCGGTGCAGGGCAAGGCGGCGGCGCCGGCGATCATCCGCGCCCTGGCCCTGGCCAATGCCGACCCGCGCTTCGACGCCATCCTGATAACCCGCGGCGGCGGCAGCCTGGAGGACCTGTGGGCGTTCAACGACGAGCACCTGGCGCGGGCGATCTTTCATTCGCGGCTGCCGGTGATGGCCGCGGTGGGCCACGAGGTCGATGTCACCCTCGCGGACTTCGCCGCCGACATGCGCGCCCCCACCCCGTCGGCGGCGGCCGAGCAGCTGGTGCCCGACCAGCACGACCTGCGCCGGCGGCTGGCCGCCCTGGCCCGGCGCCTGGCTCACGCCCAGCAGCGCCGTCTCGAGGCCGAATATCAGCGCCTCGATCACCTGCGGGCACGGCTGCGTCACCCCGGCGAACGGCTGGCCGGCCAGCGCCAGCGGCTCGAGGCCCTCGACGCCCGCCTGCAACGCGGCCTGGCCCGGCGCCTCGCCGAGGAGCGCCGACGACTGGTAATGCTGCACCGCCGGCTGGGCGCGGCCGACCCATCACGCGACGTGGCCCAGGCACGGCAGCGGCTCGCCACGCTGGAGGCGCGTCTGCATGCCGTGATGCCGCGGCAACTGGAACGCCGCCGCGAGCAGCTGGCCGCGCGGGTGCGCGAGCTCCAGGCGGTCAGCCCGCTGGCGGTGCTGGGGCGCGGCTATGCGATTCTCGAGAACGCCGAGGGCGAGGTGATCCGGCGCTCACAGGACACCCGCCCCGGTGAGCGGCTCAAGGCACGGCTCGGCGAGGGGCGGCTGAGTGTGGAGGTCAAGCGGCGCTATCGCTGACGCGCCGGCTTCAGGCGCGACTGGCGGGCTCGGCGCCGGGCTTGAAGGCGCTGGGCTCCAGCGAGTGGCGGCCGAGCAGCTTGTAGAAGTCGGTGCGGTTGCGCCCGGCGATGCGCGCGGCCTGGGTGACGTTGCCCTCGGTGATCTTGAGCACCTTGACCAGATAGCTGCGCTCGAAGCCGGCGCGCGCCTCGTTGAACGAGGGCAGCGCGTTCTCCTCGGCGGCCAGCGCCTGGGCGACCAGCGCTTCGGGGATGATCGGCGCGCTGGTCAGCGCCACGCACTGTTCGACCACGTTGACCAGCTGGCGGACGTTGCCCGGCCAGGCACAGGAGGCGAGCAGGTTGAGCGCCTCGGAGGAGAAGCCCTTGACGAACGGCTTGTGGCGCTCGGCGGCCTGGGTGACCAGGTGCTTGGCGAGCAGCGGCACGTCCTCGGCGCGCTCCTTGAGCGGCGGCAGGCGCAGGTTGACGACGTTGAGGCGATAGTAGAGATCCTCGCGGAAGTCGCCGTCGGCCATCGCCCGGTCCAGATCGCGGTGGGTCGCCGAGATGATGCGCACGTCGATGGGCACCGAGGTGGTGGAGCCCAGCGGGCGGATCTGGCGCTCCTGCAGCGCGCGCAGCAGCTTGACCTGCAGCGGCAGCGGCATGTCGCCGATCTCGTCGAGAAACAGCGTGCCGCCGTCGGCCGACTGGAACAGCCCCTGGTGCTGGCTGACCGCGCCGGTGAAGGCGCCCTTGGCATGGCCGAACAGCTCGCTTTCCAGCAGCTGCTCGGGCAGCGCGCCACAGTTGATGGCGACGAAGGGCTTGTCGGCCCGGCTACTGGCCTTGTGAATGGCGTTGGCCAGCAGCTCCTTGCCCGAGCCGCTGGGCCCGGTGACCAGCACGCTGACGTCGGAGCCGGCAACCATCCGCGCCTGCTCGAGCACCGTTTCCATCTGCGGGCTGCGGGTGATGATCGCCGAGCGCCAGGCATTGTCGCCCTCGGCCGCCGGGCCGGGGGTCTGGCTCAGGGCGTCGTCGATCGCCTTGAACAGCTCGTCGCGGTCCACCGGCTTGGTCAGGAAGCTGAACACGCCCTGGCGGGTGGCGCTCACCGCGTCGGGAATCGAGCCGTGGGCGGTGAGGATGATCACCGGCAGCCCCGGCATGCGCTTCTGCAGCTGCTGGAAGAGCGCCATGCCGTCCATCTCGTCCATGCGCAGGTCCGAGAGCACCAGGTCGGGGCGGGCATGCTCCAGGCACTCCAGCGCCTGGCGGCCGCTTTCCGCGGTGGTGACCCGGTACCCCCGGCTTTCCAGGCGCATTCCCAGCAGCCTCAACAGGCTGGCGTCATCGTCGACCAGCAGAACATGAGCCGCATGCTTCACGTCGTCACTCCTCGGCATTCGCGGCGCCAGCCCGCCCCGCTATCGTCGCTTTTCGTGGTCGGGACGCGGTTCACTGCTGGCGCGAATTGATACTTTCCTCGATCTCGGTCAGGGCATCGAGCTTCTTGGCCAGCGAGTCCCGTTCCCTGGCCAGGGCCTGACGCTGATGCTCGCTGTCGTCGATCTCCTCGACCAGCGAGCGACGCGCCTCGAGCCCGTTGAGCCACTGGCGCAGCAGTGGCTGCAGGCGACTCGGCGCCATGGCCAGGTCGGCCTTGTAGAGCTCGGAGGCCGCCTTCCAGTCGCCCCGGCCGCTCCAGGAGAACACCACGGCACGCGCCAGTCGGTCCCGGGTCGTGTCGCCGTCGACCTTCTCGAGGGTCTGGCGGCGCCACTCGGGCCCGCCGCGCTGGGCGGCCAGGCCGAAGGCGACCCAGGCGTCCAGCAGGCAGGCCTGCTCCTCGAGCGTGGGGATGTCGGACAGGCACTGCGCGTCATCGCTGGCGAAGGCCGTGGTGCGCTGCGGCAGCCACTGACAGCCCGACGCAACGAGCGTGAAGGCCAGCAGGCCGGCCACGAGAACGGGATGCTTCATGTAGTCAGTTCCTTGCAGATTCGGCCGCAGCCGGCAGGGGCGGCGGCAACTCTTCTTTATCGTTATCGGCGAGCGCCTCGGCGCTCCAGGGCAGGGTCAGGCGAAAACACACGGCCAGCGGGTCAGTGTCGGCAAGTATCAGCTGGCCGTTCTGCGCCCGGGCGCAGTCCTGAGCCACCGACAGACCGATGCCGGACCCCTTGAGCGCGCCCTTGCGCCGCGCCCGCCCCTGATAGAAGGCATCGAACAGCCGCGCCCGATCGTCGTCGGCGATCGGCTCGCCACTGTTGGCCACCTCGAGAATCAGCGATCGCCCCTGGCGAAAGGCGCGCAGTTCCAGCTCGCCGCCATTCTCGCCATAGGCGATGGCGTTGGAGACCAGATTATCAAGAATGCGCAGGGTCCGCTCGCGATCGGCGGACCAGTCCAGCGGCTCCTGGAAGGCGCTGACCCGCATGCCCTTCTTCTCCAGCGCCAGCTGGTGCTTGGCGAGCACCTCCTTGATCACCGTGGCGACGTCGAAGCGCTCGTTGCTCGCCCCCTGGTTATGCTGCAGGAGGTTGTAGTCGAGCAGCTGCTCGATCAGGGTCTGCAGCTCCTCGCCGCTGGCGTCGATCAGCTCGACGATTTCCCGCTGGCGCGGCGTCAGCTCGCCGGCGACATCGTCGCAGAGCAGCCCGGTCCCCTCGCGGACGCTGGCCAGCGGCGTCTTGAGCTCGTGGGACATGTGGCGCAGGAACTGCTGCTTCTGGGCTTCCAGTTCGTTGAGCCGCTGGGACAGCCAGTCGAGGCGGTCGCCCAGGCGCACCAGCTCGGCCGGCCCCTGGATCAGCTGGGCCGAGGGCGGCTCGAGGCCGCTGCCGAGGCTGAGGATGCGCCGCTCCAGCTGGCGGATGGGGCGAATGATCAGCCAGGTGAACAGCAGCATCAGCGCCAGGCTCGCCGAGACCAGCGCCGCCGTCTGCAGCCACAGGCGCCGCTGGACCTCGCCGGCCTGGTCGCTGATGGCGTCGATGCGCGCGTCGATCTGCAGGTTGGTGGCCTGGCGCACCGCGTCGGTGCGGTCGGCGAAGCTGGCGAACTCGTCGAGGCTGTCGCGGACTTCCTTCGGCGACTTGCCGGGGAGCTCGGCCAGCGTCTGAATCTGGTCCTGCAGGGCGGTGATGTCGGGATTGTCGGGCAGCAGCCGACGCTGGGCCTCGAGCAGCCGGGCGTACTCGTCGGCCTTGTCGGCGAAGATCTCCATCAGGCCGGGCTGTTCGACCACGGCGTACTGGCGGGCGCTGCGCTCCATCTCCACGGCCAGGTTGGAAAGGGTGCGGGCCCGACGCGTCTGGTCGACCGCTTCGCGGGCACTGACATTGGCCAGCTGCGACAGCTCCGACATGCCCTCGCCCGCCTGGAACATCAGCACGGCGATCGGCAGCATCACGACCATGAAGGCCAGCAGTACCAGCTGCAGCAGGGATCTGGGGCGCCAGCGGCGAGAGACCTGAGAGGTCATGGAAACCGTTCTATGCAGAAAGAGGGCTAAAGTCATTCATTCTCTCCGCACAGCATAACAGACTTAACCTTCGATAAGTCGGCGTGGGCCTTCGACCTGCAAAAAAAGAGGGCCGGCAGAGCCGGCCCAAGGTACGCAGGGAACTGAAGGGTCAAGTGAGTCCTCACCAAGGGCCGCCTGGCCGGGCCTTCGCGAACACTCCGATCGGACTCCCGAAGAGTCCCGAAACCGTGGAACCGCTTCTTGCGTCTGCCAGGGACAGAGGCTCCACTGGGGCGGCAGACCGCCCGGTTTCGTCCGTTGGCACGTCGCCGTGGCGGCGCGCCGTAATTGGGTCCCCCTGTCCGGGGGAGTGGCTTCCTTGCCTAGGGCGTCCTTGCCCTCTAGGTACCCTTCCTTGCCGTATCGGCGGTACCGTCTCATCGCAACCTAAGTCACACATCGCGTGGAGCAGACGCTGCTGAGCTGACGAAGACCGTGTCTCGCTTGGCTCAGCCGGGAAGTGGATCGAGCCGTTTGAACCGCTTCCCGTTGCTCACCCTATAGATAGCGAAGGGCGTGCCACTTTTTTAACAATACAAACAAAATCAAAAACTTATACCGTCAAAAAAACTGGCACGGCTTGCCTCGACCGAAAAGTCGGCCGATGGCGGGGTCATCGACGCCAAAAAATGTTGCCATTCGGCGACGCGATTTCGGCACTCTCGAAAAAACAAAGGGTAATCAATGACTTGAGATGTCGCTATCTGGAAACATCACACGCGGGCCAGTCACTCTCGGGCGACACCGGGGCCATCGCCCCGGCCATGAGTCCCGCGGCGGGAGCCGTCAGTCCAGCGGCTTGAGCAGGATCTTGGACTTGCGCGCATGGTTGTAGGCCTCGCGGCGCAGCGGCGGCAGCGCGTCGATGTCGGCCAGGCGGAAGCCATGCTCGAAGAACCAGTGGGCGGTATGGGTGGTCAGGGCGAACAGCGCCCGGATGCCCCGCCGACGGGCACGCCGCTCGATCTCGGCGAGCAGCAGCGCGCCCCGTGCGCCGCCCCGGTAATCGCCGTGCACGGCGACGCAGGCCAGCTCGGCCATGGCCGCGTCGACGAACGGGTGCAGCGCCGCGCAGCCGATGATCATGCCGTCACGCTCGATCACCAGGTAGTCGTCGATCTCATGCTCCAGGCGTTCGCGGGAGCGCGCCACCAGCATGCCGCGTTCCTCCAGCGGGCGCAGCAGCTCGAGCAGCCCGGCGACGTCGCCGAGCTCGGCGGGGCGCAGCTGTTCATAGCGGTGCTGGGTGATCATCGTGCCCACCCCGTCGCGGGTGAACAGCTCGCCGATCAGGGCATCATGGTCGTGCCAGGAAACCAGGTGCGTGCGCGCCACCCCGTGGCGGGCGGCCTCGCAGGCCGCGGCGAGATGGCGGGCCATCTCGCTGCCCGGCGCCGCGGCACGCCGCAGCGAGGTGGCCTCGTCGGGCGTCAGCTGCCGCAGCAGGGCCCCGCTCTCGTCGTGCAGACCCTCGGCCTCGCCGAGCAGGATCAGCTTGTCGGCCTTCAGCGCCACGGCCGCCTGCTGGGCCACCTCCGCGGCGTCGAGATCGAAGACCTCGCCGGTGCTGGAAAACCCCAGCGGCGGCAGGATGACCAGCGAGCCGCGCTCGAGCAGCGCCTCGACGGCGGCGGAACGTACCCGACGCACCTCGCCGCTGTGGTCGAAGTCGATGCCCTCGCGCACGCCCAGCGGCTTGGCCATCACCAGATTGCCGGACACCGCGGTCAGCTCGACGCCGTGCATCGGCGTGTTGGGCAGCCCCAGCGACAGCCGCGCCTCGAGCCACAACCGCTGCTCGGCGGCCACGCGCTCGACACAGCGCATGATCGGGGCGTCGGCGACCCAGCGCCCGTCATGGCGTACCGGCTCGACCCCCGCCTCGGCCAGCGCCGCGCCGACCTGGGGGCGGATGCCGTAGACCACCACCAGCCGCACTCCCAGAGTGTGCAGCAGCGCCAGGTCCTGGATCAGTTGCTCGCCGCGCCCGTTGGCCACCGCCTCGCCCTCGATGAGGATGACGAAGGTTCGGCCGCGATGCGCGTTGATGTAGGGCGAGGAATTGCGGAACCAGTCGACGAAGGGAAAGCGCGTCTGCACGGCCAGGGGAGCTCCGACGGAAGATGAGTGGCAGGAGGTGCGGGCCGCGGGTTGCGGTACGGGCCCGGCCCACGACTATATCAGACGCACGCAGACGGCGGGACTGGTGCGAGGCGTGAGGCGTGAGGCGTGAGGCGTGAGGCGTGAGGCGGAGAGTCGGCGCCAGACGTCGGGGAGGCGACAACGCCTTTCCCCTCCCCCCTGACGCCTCCCCGGGCGAAGCCCGTCAGACGCCGAACATGCCCTTGAGCATGAAGAAGAACAGGATCGACAGCAGCGCGCCGGCCGGCAGCGTGATCAGCCACGACAGCACGATGGTGCTCAGCACGCGCAGGTTGAGCGCCGCCATGCCGCGGGCCAGGCCCACGCCCAGCACCGCACCGACCAGGGTGTGGGTCGTGGAGATCGGCAGGCCGGTCCCCGAGGCCAGCACCACCGTGGTGGCGGCGGCCAGGGTGGCGGCGAAGCCGCGGCTGGGGGTCAGCTCGGTGATGCCGGTGCCCACGGTGGCGATGACCTTGTGGCCGTAGGTCACCAGGCCGACGACGATGCCGCCGCCGCCCAGCACCAGCACCCACCAGGGCAGGGCCGCGGCCCCGCCGATATCGCCATTGGAGCCGACCACGCTGATCACCGCGGCCAGCGGGCCGACGGCGTTGGCGACGTCGTTGGAACCGTGGGCGAAGGCCATGGCACAGGCGGTGAACATCATCAGCACGCCGAACACCCGCTCGACGCTGGAGTAGCCGAAGCTGTCGCCGGCACGCTTCTTCTCGCGGTTGACGCGATTCTCCAGCAGGATGCCCAGCACCATGATCACCACCCCGATGGCCGCGGCGATCAGCAGACTCTGGCCGAAGCTCAGGTCGAGCCCCACGTGGGAGAGCCCCTTGACCAGGGTGACCATGGAAATCACGAAGCCCACCAGGAAGATGTAGGCCGGCACGTAACGCTTGGCGGCGGCGAAAGGATCGCGATTCTCGAAGATCAGTACCTGCACCGAGCGGAACAGCACATAGGCGATGGACCCGGCCAGCAGCGGCGACACCACCCAGCTGGCGGCGATCTGCCCCACCTTGCCCCAGCCGACCGAGTCGACGCCGAGGCCGGCGACGGCGAAACCGACGATCGCCCCGACGATGGAATGGGTGGTGGACACCGGCCAGCCCCGGGCCGAGGCGATCAGCAGCCACAACCCGGCAGCCAGCAGCGAGGCCAGCATGCCGTAGACCAGCAACTCGGGGCTTCCGGTCAGCAGGGAGGGGTCGATGATCCCCTTGCGGATGGTTTCGGTGACCTGGCCGCCGGCCAGCCAGGCGCCCAGGAACTCGAAGACCACCGCGATGATGATCGCCTGTCGGATGGTGATGGCCTTGGAACCGACCGAGGTCCCCATGGCGTTGGCCACGTCGTTGGCACCGACGCCCCAGGCCATGAAGAAACCGAAGACACAGGCGAGAATGATGAATACGTCGCCGTATTGCGCAATGATGGACATAGGCAGGACTGTTCTTGAGTGACGTGTCAAAGCCCGGGGCGAACGCCCGGGCTCAGCGTGCGGTGAGAATCTGCAGACGACTGCCGACGCGTTCGGCGCGATCGGCCAGATCGCCGATCCAGTCGATGATCTTGTAGAGGAACATCACATCCACCGGCGGCAGCTGACTTTCGAGATCGAACAGCTGGCGGCGAATGGTGATTTCCTGATCGTCGGCCTGATGCTCGAGCTCGTGCAGCTCGCGGATCAGGTTCTGCATCAGATCCGACACATTGCGACCGAAACCGGACTCGAGCAGATCCTCGAGTTCCTCCAGCGCCTTGCGCGCCTGATTCACGGTGGCCACCGCCGTGACCAGATACTCGCGCATCGGCACGGCCAGCGACTCGGGTACCTGCATGCGGCGCCCCAGCATGATGCCGGTGATGTCGCGGGCCTTGTTGGCGATCTTGTCCTGCACGCTGATCAGCTCCAGCAGATCGGAGCGCGAGACGGGCAGGAAGAGGGTGTTGGGCAGGTTGAGGCGCAGCTGGGTCTTGAGCACATCGGCCTCGTGCTCGAGGTCGGTGACCGCCTCGCGACACCGGGCTGCCGATTCCCAGTCACCGGCCTGGGCGGCGTCGAAGAACGGCAGCAGCTGAGCGGCACACTCGCTGGTCTTGACGATGTGCGCCAGCAGCGGTTGAAAAGGCGATCGCCCGAACAACGCGGAAAACGGGTTGGATGTCACCATGAAGGCATCATTCGTCGATTGGGTAATGGCGCGCCCAGTATAGTGACTCGCCATCCCAGCGTCATGAAAAATTCATCTTTGCCGAATCATGGAGATAGCACGATGCCGCAGGAAATCGAACTCAAGCTGGCCCTCGGCCCCGGTGCCGCCGAGGCGCTGCCCGCGCACCCGCGGCTGGCCGGGCTCGCCCCCGTGCGCGAGCACCTCGCCAACACCTACTACGATACGCCCGCGGGGGATCTGGAACGCGCCCGGGTGGCCCTGCGCACCCGGCGCACGCCCGACCGCTGGCGGCAGACCCTGAAGACCGCCGGCCAGGGCTCCGGCGGGCTGTCCACCCGTGGCGAGTGGGAGTGGGAGATCCCCGGCCCGGCCCTGGACCGCGAGGGGCTGGCGACGCTGGAACCGATGCAGGCGCTGGGCGAGGAGATACGCCAGGCGCTGGAACCCGGCTTCACCACCGACTTCGAGCGCACGAGCTGGTGGCTGGAGGGCCCCGAGGCCACCATCGAGGTCGCGCTGGACCGCGGCGAGGTCCGCGCCGGCGAGCGCCGCGCGCCCATCGAGGAGCTTGAACTGGAACTCAAGGCGGGGGAGCCAACAGCCCTGTGGCGCCTCGCCGAGGACATCGCCGACACCCTGGCGCTGCGCCCGGCCAATACCAGCAAGGCCGCCCGTGGCGCCGCCCTGCGCGACGGCCGCTGGCCGCTCGAGGATGGCCCGCTGCCCGGTGAGGCGGCGGCGCGCTTCGACCGGGCCATCACCGCCCTCGACGCCCTGGCCGACAGCGGCGAGAAGCGCTTCCTCGGCGTGGCCCGCACGGCACTGCAGAGCCTGGCCGACGATAACTCGCTGCCCGCTGGCCAGCGCGACGCGGCCCGGGAGCTCGCCACGGCACTCGACGCCACGCCCTGGCTGACCCCGGCCTTCGGCCGCCGCAGCCTGGCCCTGCTCGCCGCCCTGCACCGCCGCTGACTCGAGGAGACCCGCGTGCCTTCACTTCGTCCGGCCGGCGTCGGCCTGCGTACCCGGCTGTTCCAGATCATCTTCGAGTCCGACACGCGGCTCGCCAAGGGCTTCGACCTGCTGCTGATCGGCCTGATCCTGGTCAGCGTGGCGGTGGTGATGCTCGACAGCGTGGCCGCCCTGCGCGCGCGTTACGGCGAGCTGTTCCGCCTGCTCGAGTGGGGGTTCACCCTGGCCTTCACCGCAGAGCTGGGGCTGCGCCTGTACTGTCTCGAGCGCCCGCTGCGCTATCTCAGGAGCTTCTACGGGGTCATCGACCTGCTGTCGATCCTGCCCACCTGGCTGAGCCTGCTGATCCCCGGCGCGCAGTCGCTGCTGGTGGTGCGCATCCTGCGCGTCCTGCGCCTGCTGCGGGTGCTGCGGCTGATGGAGTTCCTCGGCGAGGGCACGCTGCTGGTCCAGGCGCTTAGGCGCAGCAGCCGCAAGATCCTGCTGTTCTTCTCCACGGTGCTGATGCTGGTGACCATCTTCGGCTCGCTGATCTACCTGATCGAGCCCGCCGAGGCCGGCTTCACCAGCATTCCCAAGGCGTTGTACTGGGCGATCGTCACCCTGACCACGGTGGGCTACGGCGACATCACGCCGATCACGCCGATCGGCCAGTTCATCTCGGCGATGGTGATGGTGATGGGCTACGCGATCCTCGCCGTGCCCACCGGGGTGTTCTCGGCGGAGATGATCCGCTCGATCCGCGAGCAGCATTACTCCGACGAGGCCTGCCCGGGCTGCGGCCACGAGGGGCACGAGCGCGATGCACGCTACTGCCGGCGCTGCGGCACCTGGCTCGACGAGGAAACCGAGGACCCGCGCCACCACGAACGGGGCCGAGACCACTGAACGTCATTCAGGCCCCGGCATCTTCACCGCCGGGGCCGCCGTTGCGGCGGGCGAGGACTATTCGGTGAAGGGCGTGGTATCGCCGCGGCCTTCGCGGACGATGGTCGGCGGCAACTCGCGCAGGTCGACCACCGTGGTCGGCTCCAGCGAGCAGGCCCCGCCGTCGATGACCAGGTCGAGGTGGGCGCCGAAGCGCTCGCGAATCGCCTCCGGGTCGGTCATCGGCAGTTCCTCGCCGACCGGGATCAGGGTCACGCTCATCAGCGGCTCGCCCAGTGCCTGGAGCAGGGCGTGGGTGATGCGATGGTCGGGCACGCGCACGCCGATCGAGCGCCGCTTGGGATGCAGCAGCAGGCGCGGCACCTCGCTGGTGGCGTTGAGGATGAAGGTGTAGGGTCCGGGCGTGTGACTCTTCAGCAGGCGGAAGACGGCGTTGTCGACCTTGGCGTAGGTGCCGATCTCGGAAAGGTCCGAGCACACCAGGGTGAAGTTGTGCTTGTCGTCCAGCGAACGCAGCCACTTGATCGTCTCGATCGCCTTCTTGTCCCCCAGATGACAGCCCAGGGCATAGCCGGAATCCGTCGGATAGGCGATGACGCCACCGTCGCGGATGATCTTCAGCGCCTGATCGATCAGGCGCTTCTGCGGGTTTTCCGGATGAATCTGGAAGAATTGAGTCATGGCCCCTCCTTGCGGTGGTAATCGGCGCCCCTCGGCACGGGGACGCAGCGGCCGACGACGTCTCGGGCGTCAGCTTGGCACTGCCCGCCCGGCGAAGGCCGCCAGTGACGGATGATGCCACAGCGGCGTGACCGGCGTACGCGGGACGTCGCTCACCGTGCCCGGCGCGAGATGGCCGCCGGGAAAGTGGAAGTCGCTGCCCCGGGACGCCAGCAGGCCGCGCTCGGCGAGCTGGCGGGCCAGGTCGCGGGTCTCGTCGGGGTTCTGGAAGCCACTGAGCAGCTCCGCCCCTTCGCCGCCGGCCGTGGCGAAGTCGTCGAGCAGCAGGCCGCGCTTGCGTCGGGTCAGCTTGTAGCGTAGCGGATGCGCCAGCACCGCGACGCCGCGCGAGGCGCGGATCCAGCCCAGTGCCTCGCCGAGATAGGGCCAGTGCATCTTGACGTCGCCGCGCTTGCCGGCGCCCAGGTAGCGCTTGAAGGCGGCGGCGATATCCGGCACCACACCGGCCTCGACCAGCGCCCGGGCGAAGTCCGGCCGCCCCAGCGGACGCTGCTCGGTCACCCCGGCCCGGGCCCGCGCCAGGGCGTCGTCGAGCCCCACCGCCTCGAGCCGCCGGGCGATCTCGAGATTGCGCGCCTCGCGGGCCTCGGCCTGGGCGGCCAGCCCCTCGCACATGGGCGCCAGTGCGCCCTCGGGCAGATAGCCCAGCACGTGCACGGTGAGGCCCCGCCACTGCACGGACAGCTCGGCGCCGGGCAGCAGGGTCAGGCCCAGCCGCTCGGCGGCCGCCGCGGCTTCGGCCACGCCGGCCACGCTGTCGTGGTCGGTGAGGGCCACGTGGGTCAGCCCGCGCGACCGGCACAGGCTCATCAGCGCCTCGGGCGACAGCGCGCCGTCGGAGGCGGTGGAGTGCATGTGCAGATCGACGCCGGGGGCGGCGAGAGTATCGGGAAGCGGGATCATCGGCATGACGCCGTCGGGCGTCTTTGTCAGAATGGAGTCTCATGTTGCGGCCCCGCACCCCGCGGGTCAACGCCGCGCCCGTCAGGACCCTGCCATGAAACTGCTCTTCGAATTTTTGCCCATCGCGCTGTTCTTCGTGGTCTACCAGCTCAGCGGCGACATCGTGCTGGCCACGCTGGTGCTGATTCCGGCGAGTCTCGCCCAGGTGGGCTTCCAGTGGTGGCGCACCCGCCGGCTCGAGACCATGCAGCTGGTCACCCTGGGGCTGATCGTGGTGCTCGGCGGCGCCACGGTGGTGTTCAAGAACGCCGCCTTCATCCAGTGGAAGCCGACCGTGGTCAACGCCCTGTTCGCGGTGGCCTTCCTGGTGTCACCGTATTTCGGCGGCCAGCCGCTGGTCCAGCGCATGATGGGGCGCGCCATCGCCCTGCCCGCGGCGATCTGGCAGCGCCTCAACCTGGCCTGGGTGGTATTCTTCATCGCCATGGCGGTACTCAACGTCGTGGTCTTCAAGACCTTCGACGAGGCCACCTGGGTCGACTTCAAGCTGTTCGGCATGCTCGGCCTGACCCTGGCGTTCATTCTCGCCCAGGGGGTGTACCTGAGCCGCCATGCCGAGGCCGCGCCCGGCGGTCAGGACCGCTGAGGCGCCCGTCATTCCCAAGGAGACAAGCCAATCATGCTCTACGCCATCCTCAGTGAAGACGTCAAGGACAGCCTGGAAA
This sequence comes from Modicisalibacter sp. 'Wilcox', assembly GCF_010993675.1. NCBI lineage: Bacteria > Pseudomonadati > Pseudomonadota > Gammaproteobacteria > Oceanospirillales > Halomonadaceae > Modicisalibacter > Modicisalibacter sp. 'Wilcox'. The sequence goes on along the minus strand of NZ_WNXF01000011.1, from coordinate 65,814 downwards.
AGCGCAAGGCCGCCCGCCCCGACCACCTCGCGCGCCTCGAGAAGCTGCGCGACGAAGGCCGCCTGGTGCTGGCCGGCCCGCACCCGGCGGTCGACGCCGAGGACCCGGCCGACGCCGGCTTCACCGGCAGCCTGGTGGTCGCCGAGTTCGACAGCCTCGCCGACGCCCAGGCCTGGGCCGATGCCGATCCATACATGATCGCCGGCGTCTACACCCGGGTCACCGTCAAGCCGTTCAAGAAGGTCCTGCCCTGACCGAGCGACCCCGGCCGGCCGCCCCGGCCGGCCGCCCCGGCCGGCCGTGCCTGACCGGCCGTGCCTGACCGAGATCAGGCTTTGGCGATATCGCCCTTCCCGCCACTGGGCGCCCACCCGCTCCCGCCACTATGCTGACAGTCCCGCCCGCCACCCGCCGGAGACCGTCATGGCCGAAGCCCGTCCCGATGACACGCCCCCCGAAACGCTCGACCTCGGCGACAGCCACGCCGAGCCGCCCCGCCACCCGGTCGCCCCCTTCTCGCCTCTGGCCCTGCCGCCGCTGCCCGGGTACTACACGGCGCGGGCGCTGGACCGGGCCTTCAAGGCCAATCTGGCGCGGGTGACGCTGGGCATCAGCCCCGCGGGGCTGGCCAGCAGTTACGTCGAGTGGCTCAGCCATCTCGTGCTGTCGCCGGGCAAGCAGCTCGAGCTGCAGGAAAAGGCGATGCGCAAGTGGCTGCGCCTGGCGGTCCACACCGGCCAGCTGGCCTCGAAGGGCCCCACCGCGCCCTGCATCGAGCCGCTGTCCCAGGACCACCGCTTCGATGACCCGGCCTGGGGGCAGTGGCCCTACACGCTGATCTATCAGGGCTTCCTGCTCAACCAGCAGTTCTGGCACAACGCCACCACCGACATCGACGGCCTCTCGCCCCACACCGAGCGGGTGGTGTCGTTCATCGCCCGGCAGATGCTCGACCGCTGGTCGCCCTCCAACCTGCCGTGGATCAACCCCGAAATCACCCGTACCACCCTCGAGCAGGGCGGCATGAACCTGGTGCGTGGCTGGCAGAATGCCGTCGAGGATGCCGAGCGCCGCTTCAGCACCCGGCCCCCGGTGGGCGCCGAGGACTTCCGCGTCGGCGAGAACCTGGCGATCACCCCCGGCAAGGTGGTCTATCGCAACCACCTGATCGAGCTGATCCAGTACACCCCGACCACGAAAACCGTGAAGGCCGAACCCGTGCTGTTCGTGCCCGCCTGGATCATGAAGTACTACATCCTCGACCTGTCGTCGGACAACTCGCTGGTGCGCTACCTGGTCGACCAGGGACACACGGTGTTCATGATCTCCTGGCGCAATCCGACCTCGGCGGATCGCGACCTGAGCATGGAGGACTACCGGCGCCTGGGGCCGATGGCCGCGCTGGACGTGATCGGCGCCATCGTGCCCGAGCGGCGTGTGCATGCGGTGGGCTACTGCCTGGGCGGCACCCTGATGTCGATCGCCGCGGCGGCGATGGCCCGCGACGGCGACGAGCGGCTGGCCTCGCTGACCACCCTGGCCACCCAGGTCGACTTCACCGAGGCCGGCGAGCTGATGCTGTTCATCAGCGACAGCGAGGTCGCCTACCTCGAGAACATGATGTGGGACCAGGGCTACCTGGCCGGCGACCAGATGGCCGGCGCCTTCCAGCTGCTGCGCTCCAACGACCTGATCTGGTCGCGGGTGGTGCACGACTACCTGCTCGGCGAGCGCCAGCCGATGAGCGACCTGATGGCCTGGAACGCCGACCTCACCCGCATGCCCTACCGCATGCATTCGGAGTACCTGCGCCGGCTGTTCCTGGGCAACGAACTGGCCGCCGGGCGCTACACGGTGGGCGGCCGGCCGGTGGCGATCAGCGACATCCGTGTGCCGATCTTCGCCGTGGGCACCCGCAAGGACCACGTCGCCCCCTGGCACTCGGTGTACAAGATCCATCTGCTGGGCGATGCCAGCGAGGTCACCTTCCTGCTCACCAGCGGCGGGCACAACGCCGGCATCATCAGCGAACCCGGGCACCCGCACCGGCGCTACCAGATGCACACCTATCGCGACGACGAGCCCTACGTCGACCCGGACACCTGGCGGCAGACCGTCGCCACTCGGGAAGGCTCGTGGTGGCCGGCCTGGCAGGCCTGGCTGGCGGCACGCTCCACCGGTGACGTCGCTCCGCCGACCCTCGGCGCCGAGGGTTATCCACCGCTGGCCGATGCCCCGGGCTGCTACGTCCGTCAGGCCTGATTACCGGGAAACATGATGACTCGATCCACCAAGACCAGCCACCACGCGCTCGCCGAGAACAGCGTTCCCCTCTTCTGGCCGTTCACTGCCGCGGCGACGCTGGCCGAGGAGGAGTGGCGACTGTTCAATGACAACCTCAAGTTCCTCGCCGAGACCGCGGCGATCGATCACGGCCCGCCGCCGGAGTTCGTCACGCCGAATCGCCCGCGCCTGGTGTTGCACACCCTGACGCTGCGCGACTTCTCGCCCGACGAGGCCGACGCGGACGAGACGCCCACCCTGGTCATCGCTCCCTACGCCGGCCACCACGCCACCATCGCCGACTACCAACCTGGCCAGAGCCTGGTCGAGACGCTGCTGGACAGCGGCCTGTCGCGAGTGCTGGTGACCGACTGGCACAGCGCCACGCCGGCAATGAAGGACTACGACATCGACATCTACCTGGCCGAACTCAACGTCTGCATCGACGAGCTGGGCGGCCGGGTCAATCTGGTCGGGCTGTGCCAGGGTGGCTGGATGGCGGCGATGTACGCCGCCCGCTACCCGTCCCGCGTCGCTACCCTGGTGCTGGCCGGTTCGCCGATCGACACCGCCGCCGGCGACGGCCCCATCAAGCGCATGGTCGAACAGCTGCCGCTCGCCTTCTACGAGCATCTGGTGGCGCTCGGCGACGGGCTGATGCGCGGCGAGTTCATGCTCCAGGGCTGGAAGAACATGCACCCGGACAGGCAGTACATCGACAAGTACCTGGAGCTCTACGAGCACATCGAGGACCCCGTCTACCTGGCCAAGCAGGAGGCCTTCTCGCGCTGGTATGAAAATCCGCTCGATCTGCCCGGGCGCTGGTACCTGCAGGCGATCACCGAGCTGTTCAAGGAAAACCGCCTGGCCCGCGGCCGCTTCGTCGGGCTGGGCCGACGCCTGGCGCTCGCCGACGTCACCTGCCCCGCCTACCTGCTGGCCGGCGAGGAAGACGACATCACCACCCGCGAGCAGGTGTTCGCCGCCGAGACCCTGCTCGGCAGCGCCCCCGGCGCGGTGACCCGGGCACTCGCCCCGGGCGGCCACATCGGCCTGTTCATGGGTCACCGCACGCTCAGCGAGTACTGGCCGCCGATCGCCCGCTGGATCGCCGCCGGCGGCACCTCATGAGCCGTCGCCTGACGGCGCTCGCCCTGCAGGGCGGCGGCGCGCTGGGTGCCTATGAGTTCGGCGTCCTCAAGGCGCTCCACGAACGTCAGGACTTCCGGCTGGACGCCGTCTCGGGCGTGTCGATCGGCGCCATTACCGCAGCGGTGCTGGTGGGCGCCCGTGGCGAGCCGATCACCACGCTGCAGGCAATGTGGGACCAGCTGTCGTTGACCCCGGCGCCGCTGGTGCCCGACACGCTCCAGGCCAACCAGGGCCTGTTCGGCAACCCGGCCATGTATCGGCTCGATCCTGCCTGGCTGACCGCGCCCTGGCTCGCCACCCACGTCTATGACACCACACCACTACGCGAGTCGTTGGCACGCTGGATCGACCTGGAGCGCCTGAACGCCAGTCGTATCCGGGTGACCGTCACCGCGGTGGACGTGGAAAGCGGCGAGCTCGTCGAGTTCGACAACCGCCACGGCCTGATGCTGGAACATATCCTGGCCAGCGCCAGCCTGCCGCCCGGCTTCCCGGCGACACGGCTCCACGGCCATGGCTACTGGGACGGTGGCCTGGTTTCCAATACCCCGCTGCGCTCGGCGATCGATGCCCTCGAATCACTGGCGCCCGGCGATGCCGAGGTACAGCGCGAGCTGATCGTCATCGATGCCTTCCGCCAACGAGCCCCGGCGCCCGAACAGTTCCTCGACGTCGTGGAGCGCGCGTTCGAGATCAACTTCGCCAGCAAGCTCAAGCTGGACCTGAAGCTGCTGCGCCGGATCAACGACCTGATCGAGCTCGTCGAGGAGATGGAAGCCGCCCTGCCCGCGGACAGCCCGCTACGCCGGCGCTCCGCCTATCGCCGCCTGCTCGCCTACCGTCATATCGACCGGCTGTGGGTGATCGGCAATCATGATGCCAATGACGGCGGCGGGCCGGCCGACTTCTCTCCCGGAGCGATCCAGCGGCGCATCGCCAATGGCTATCGCGACGGCCGCCAGGCCCGAAGGCCCACGGCGTCGTCCCGCCGGCCCCGCCGAGCTGAATAGCCGCGACGGTCAGTCGGTTCTCGCTGCTCGTCCACAGCCGGCGTTCATGCACAGGAGCTGTGGAAAACTCTGTGAAAACCCCGCGGACGGGTGTCGACAGCCCATGACGTTCGCCGCCTGGCTTCGATCGGGTAAAATTTGACCAATCGATTGCCACGTCACCGGAGTTTCCGCTTGTCTTCATCCCCGGATGCCACGTCCCTGCCGCCGCTGGCGGCACTGGACGCCCCCGCCCTGGAGTGGCGCCACGACGCCGGCGAGGCGGCCGCGCCGCACTCGCTGGCCTTCGACGACGTCTACTTCTCGCGTCAGGACGGCCGCGCCGAGACCGAGCACGTCTTCATCCGCGCCAACCGGCTGCCCGAGCGCCTGGCCGCCTGGCAGGAACGCCGCCCCTTCGTGATCGGCGAGACCGGCTTCGGCACCGGCCTCAACATGCTCTGCGCCTGGGCCTGCTTCCGCGAGCACGCCGCCCCCGGCGCCCGGCTGCATCTCGTCTCCACCGAGTGTTTCCCGCTCGCCCGCGACGACCTGGCCCGCGCCTTGGCTGCCTGGCCCGATCTCGCGCCGCTGGCCGCCCGGCTGATCGCCCAGTGGCCCGAGCCGGTGCCCGGCGTGCACCGGCTGTGGCTGGACGCGCGCGTCGTGCTCGACCTGCACTTCGGCGACAGTGCCGCGGCGCTTGCCCAGCTCGACGGGCGGGTGGACGCCTGGTTTCTGGATGGCTTCGCGCCCAGCAAGAACCCCGAAATGTGGCACCCGGCGCTGTTCACCGCCATGGCCGCGGCCAGCCGCCCGGGGGCGAGCGTGGCCACCTTCACCTGCGCGGGGGTGGTCAAGCGCGGCCTCGAGGCCGCGGGCTTCGCCTGGCGCAAGGCGCCCGGGTTCGGCCGCAAGCGCGAGATGCTCGTCGCCGAGCTGGCCGACCCGCCGGTGGATGACGCCCGTCGGGCCACACCCTGGTTCCAGCCTCCCGGCCCCCGGAAGGCCGAGCACGTGGCGGTGATCGGCGCGGGGTTGGCGGGCGCCGGTGTCGCCCACGCCCTGGCCCGGCGCGGCGTGGCGGTGACATTGATCGACCGCGAGGGGCCGGCCGCCGGCGCCTCCGGCAATCGCCAGGGCGCGCTCTACGTCAAGCTCGCCGCCGAGACCAATCGGCAGAGCCGCTTCTATCTCGCCGGGCTGCTGCACACCCGGCGCTGGCTCGCCGCCCTCGATCCCGACCGAACCCTGTGGCAGGACTGCGGCGTGCTGCAGCGCGCCACCGGCGAGCGCGAGACACGGCGTCAGCGGCGCTTTCTCGACAACCATCCGCTGCCCGGGGCGGTGGTCACGGGGCTCGATGCCGAAGCCGCCAGCCGGGCCATCGGCTGGCCGCTGGAGACGGGCGGGCTGGACTATCCACAGGCGGGCTGGGTGGACCCGGCGGCGCTGTGCCGGCGGCTGGCCGACACGCCGGGCATCGCCTTCCGTCACGGCGAGGTGGCGACGCTGAACGCCGCGGATGACGGCTGGTCGCTGGGGTTCGCCGACGGCACCACTCTCGCGGCCGATCAGGTGGTGATCGCCACCGCCGCCGAGGGCACACGCCTGGCCCAGACCGCCGACCTGCCGTTGCAGGCGATTCGCGGCCAGGTCACCCACCTGACGCTGCCCGCGTCGGCACCGCGACCGCGCCAGGTGGTGTGTGCCGGCGGCTACCTGCCGCCGCCCGTGGGCGACGCCCTGACCTTCGGTGCCACCTTTCACCCCAACGTGACCGACACGGCCGTGCGCGAGGCCGACCACGCCGCCAACCTGGCCGAACTGGAGCGCACCCTGCCGGGCTATGTCGCGGCGCTGCGCGTGGCCGGGATCGATCTCGACCCGGCGCGGCTGGAAGGCCGCGCGGCGGTGCGCGCCGCCAGCCCCGACAAGACGCCCTATGCCGGGCCGGTGCCCGATGCCGCGGCCTGGCGCCGCGACTATGCCGCATTGAGCAAGGATGCCCGGCGCCGGGTGCCGGAGACGCCCGGGCGGCATCATCCGGGGCTGTGGATCAGCGCCGCCCACGGCTCGCGGGGGCTGGCCAGCACGCCGCTGTGCGCCGAGCTGATCGCCTCGCGGATCTGCGACGAGCCGCTGCCGCTGCCCCGGGTACTGGCCGATCACCTGCATCCCGGGCGGCGGCTGATCGCCGAGCTGATTCGTGGCGCGGCCCGCTGAGACGGGCCGCCGGGACGGGCGTGACGTCTACTGCATGAACCAGCCGTGGCTGACCACGATCGACTGGCCGGTCAAGGCATTGGAGGGGAAGGTCGCCAGGTAGAGCGCCGTCTCGGCGACGTCCTCGACGGTGGTGAACTCCTTGTCGACGGTGTCCTTGAGGAACACCTTCTCGACCACCTCGTCCTCGCTCATGCCGTGCTCGCGGGCCTGGTCGGGGATCTGCTTCTCCACCAGCGGGGTCTTCACATAGCCGGGGCAGATGGTGTTGGCGCGGATGCCGTACTCGGCGCCTTCCTTGGCCATGGTGCGGCACAGGCCCAGCAGGCCGTGCTTGGCGGTGACATAGGGCGACTTCATCGCCGAGGCCTCGTGGGAGTGCACCGAGCCCATGTAGATCAGGCAGCCGCCGCTGTCCTGGGTCATCATCTGGCGGAAGGCCGCCCGGGTCGACAGGAAGCTGCCGTCGAGCTGGATATTGGTGACCTTCTTCCAGTTGTCGTAGGACAGCTTGTGGATCGGCTCGACATGCTGCGAGCCGGCGTTGGCCACCATCACGTCGAGCCGCCCGTAGGCGTCGATCGCCTCCTTGAAGGCGGCCTCGACCTGCGCCTCGTCGGTGACGTCGGCGCCCACTCCCAGCGCCACGCCGCCCCGCTCGGACAGCTCGCGCGCGGTCGCCCGGGCCGCCTCGCGATCGAGATCGAGGATCACCACCCGGGCGCCCTGCTCGGCGAACAGCGTGGCGATCTGCTTGCCGATGCCGCTGGCGGCGCCGGTGATCAGGGCGACCTGATTCTGGAGTCGGTTCTGCGCGGGATGCGATGACATGCTGGTTTTCCTCCTCGGTTGATCCATCGGGACGCGGTCGGCCGCGTCACTCGAACGGCACATCGGTCAGGTCCTCGAGGTGGCCGTCCAGATTGCTGCGATAGCTGCAGACGTTGGCACCGATCTCGTCGCTGACCGGATCGCGCTGACAGGGGCAGATCGCAAGCGCTCCCTTCATGTCATGATACCCCGCACGCCAGCGCTCCATGATAGTCGAATAGGAGAAGTCGATATCCTTCTGCGCGGTCTCCGCCTCGCGGGCCGGTGCCAGCAGCCGCACGATGTTGACCGGCGACTGTCGGGCGAGTCCCAGCAGCGCGGCGACCTCGTCGTCATCGCGGGCGGCGTCGGGCAGATGCTTGCCCAGCTTGCGCAGCGCCTCGCGCAGCCGGTTGATCTCCTTGAGAAAGTGCAGATTGTGGCCGGCTCGGGTGGCGTACTGGATATCCTTCTCGCGATGCATGGCATCGCTGATGGTCTCGGGTACCGGGCCACGCGGGCTCCACAGGTCGATCACGTAGCAGTTGACCGCCATGTCGGTGCCCGGCCGTTCGCTCTCGAGCACGTAGTCGATCGGCGTGTTGGAACACAGGCCGCCGTCCCAGTAGGCCTCGCCGTCGACCCAGACCGGCGGGAAGGCCGGCGGCAGCGCGCCGCTGGCCATCACGTGGCGGGCCGAGAGCGGCTCGTCGTGACTGTCGAAGTAGCGCATCGTGCCGCGGCTGATGTTGACCGCACCGACGCTCAGCCGCTTGCCGTCCTGAAGGTTGCGGGTACCGAGCCGCTCGAAGTCGACCAGCGTCTCCAGGGTCCGCTCGAGCGGGGCGACGTCGTAGAAGCTCGGCGGCGTGCCCCACCAGTTGTGGGTCAGCGGGAGCTCCCAGAGCGGACGCGGATGAAAGAATCCCGGCACACCGGTGGTCAGCGCCAGGAACTTGGCCAACTCGGTCTCGTAGTGCTCGAGCGCCGCGCCGCGGCTCGACGACGGCTGGGCGACACGGGTCCAGAAGTCCTCCAGCCGGGCGAGCACGTCGCGACGGTGGTTGCCGGCGATCAGCGCGGCGTTGATGGCCCCGATCGAGGTGCCCACCACCCAGTCGGGCTCGATGTCGGCTTCGCTGAGCGCCTGATAGACACCCGCCTGATAGGCCCCCAGGGCACCACCGCCCTGCAGGACCAGGATGTTCATGGGTCGTGCCATTTCACCCCCTGCAGCCCTTGGCGAGAGACTCTCGGCTCGAGAGACACCTCGAATCGACCCCGCGACTCGCGATGCGTTCCGTCACGGCGACGGTTTCTGCCCTTCACTCTAGGAAGTCGTGTATTGCGCTGCAACATGCAAGCCCGGTGCCGGGCCCGGCCTTCCCGCGTGATTGGCGTCAAGACCGCGGGGGCGCGGCTGGGGTAGAGTCGCCCCATGCACACGCCCATTGCTCGTCGTTCCTGTCCGCTTTCCCGCCACCGGCCGCGCACGAGCCGGGACGTGTGGCGCCTCGTCCGGGTCGGCCTCACCCTGCTTCTCCTTGCCGGCTGCGGCGAGGCGACACCGGGTGTGCCCGGCACCCTGGAATGGGATCGCATCACCCGGGTGGCGGAAGTCTCGGAGCCCGTGCAGCGCTGGCTGGTGACGGAAGGCGAGCGGGTGACGGCCGGCCAGCCACTGCTGACGCTGGACCCGCGGCGCCTGGACGCCCGCCTGGCGCAGGCCCGCGGTCAGCTCGACGAGGCGCGTGCCGCCCTGGCGGAAGCCCGGCAGGGCCCGCGCCGCGAGACGATCGCCGCGGCCCGGGCGGATCTCGCCCGCGCCAGGGCCGCACAGACACTGGCCGAGAGCGACTATCAGCGCAGTCAGCGCCTGTTCCAGCGCCGGGCGCTGGCCTCGGCCGAGCTGGATCAGGCGCTGGCGCTACGCGACCAGCGCCGGGCCGAGGCCGACGCCCTTGCCGCCCGGCTCGAGGAGCTGCTCCGCGGCGAGCGGCCGGAACGCATCGCCGCCGCCGCCGCCGCGGTGGACGCCGCGCAGGCTCATGTCGACGACATGCAGATCGACCGTGACCGCCTAGTGGTCACCGCGCCCCGCGACGGCCGGGTCGACGACCTGCCCTTTCGCCCCGGCGACCAGCCGCCGGCGGGCGCCCCCCTGGTCAGCCTGCTGGTGGGCGAGGCCCCCTACGCGCGCTTCTACGTGCCCGCCGACCGGCGCGCGACGCTCGCCGTGGGCGACCCGGTCACGGTGCACGTCACGGGCATCGCGCGCCCCTTCGCCGCCCGCGTGGAGCGCCTGGCCCGCGAGCCGGCCTTCACGCCCTACTATGCCCTGGCGGGCGACGACGCCAGCCGCCTGGTCTACCTTGCCCGGGCGCGCCTGACCGATACGGCGGCAGAGCGGCTGGTGGCGGGCCTGCCGGTCCGCGTGGAGCTCGACGGTGAGCGCTGAGACGGTGATCCGCACCCGCGGCCTGAGCAAGCGCTTCGGCGCGACCCTGGCCGTCGACGATCTATCGCTGGAGGTGACGCGCGGCGAGGTCTACGGCTTCCTGGGGCCCAACGGTTCCGGCAAGTCGACCACGCTGCGCATGCTCTGCGGCCTGCTGACCCCCAGTGCCGGCGAGATCACGGTCCTCGGCCACGCCCTGCCCGGTGCGGCGGAACGGCTCAAGCGAGAGCTGGGCTACATGACCCAGCGCTTTGCGCTGTATCGCGACCTGACGGTGCTCGAGAACCTGCGCTTCCTGGCGGCGCTGCACGACCTGCCGACGGCGGGCCTCGGACGGCGTCTCGATGCCCTGATGGCACGCTACACGCTGGGCGAGCTGCGCCACCGCCTGGCCGGCACCCTGAGCGGCGGCCAGCAGCAGCGCCTGGCGCTGGCCGCCACGGTCATGCACGCCCCGGCGCTGCTGCTGCTCGACGAGCCCACCAGCGCCGTCGACCCGCAGTCGCGGCGCGACTTCTGGGAGGCGCTGTTCGAGCTGGCCGACGCCGGCACCACGCTGCTGGTCTCGACCCATTACATGGACGAGGCGGAACGCTGCACGCGGCTGGCGATTCTCGATCACGGCCGCCTGGTCGCCGACGGCAGCCCCCGGGCGCTGATGGAGGCCCTGCCGGAAAGCCCGCTGCGCGTGGTCACCGACCGGCCGCGCCAGGCCCAGCAACGGCTGCTGGCACTGCCCGAGGTGATCGCGGTGGCGCAGATCGGCACCGCCCTGCGCGTGCTGGTGGTGCCCGGCACCGCCCCCGAGACCCTGACCCGGGCGCTGAAGCAGGCCGGCCTGAGCGCGAGCGCCCGGGCCGACACGCCGAGCCTCGAGGACGTGTTCGTCGCCGCCACCCGCCGCGCACCGGCCACTGGGGCGGCGCCGTGAGCCTGCGCCGCCTTCTCGCAGTGATCGTCAAGGAGCTGCGCCAGCTGCGCCGCGACCGGCTGACCTTCGCGATGATCGTGGGGATTCCGGTGATGCAGCTGATTCTGTTCGGCTACGCCATCAACCTCGATGTGCGCGGGCTGGATGCGGCGGTCGTCGATCAGGCCGGCACGGCCCACTCCCGCGAAATCATCGACGCGATCGGCGCCAGCCAGGTGCTCGACCTGCGCTACCGGGTCGCCACGCCCCGGGCCGCCGAGGCGCTGCTGCGCGCGGGGCGCATCAGCGCCGCCCTGGTGGTGCCCGCCGATCTCGAGGTGCGCCTGGCCCGCGGCGACCGGCCGGCGCTGCAGCTGGTGGTGGACGGGGCCGACCAGGTGGTGCAGGCCGCCGCCCGCCAGCTGGCCCGTTTCCCGGTGGCCGGCGACGCCGGCTGGACGCGGCGGGTCGATCCCGTGGAAGTGGTCAACTACTACAATCCGGAACGGCGGGCGCCGATCAACACCGTGCCGGGGCTGATCGGCGTCATCCTGACCATGACGCTGGTGATGTTCACCGCCATCGCCCTGGTCCGCGAGCGCGAGAACGGCAACCTGGAACTGCTGATCGCCACGCCCCTGTCACGCTGGGAACTGACCCTGGGCAAGGTCGTGCCCTTCATCGCCATCGGTCTCGTGCAGGTCACCCTGGTGCTGCTGCTCGGCGGCGTGCTGTTCGCGGTGCCGATCCGCGGCTCGCTGGGCGATCTCTACCTGGCGGCGCTGGTGTTCATCGTCGCCAACCTGGCGCTGGGCATCTTCCTGTCGACGCTGGCGCGCAGCCAGTTCCAGGCCATGCAGCTGGCGGTGTTCACCTTCCTGCCGCAGATACTGCTCTCGGGCTTCATGTTCCCCTTCGCCGGCATGCCCCGGGCGGCCCGCTGGGTAGCCGAGCTGCTGCCGCTGACCCACTTCCTGCGGCTGATTCGCGGCATCATGCTGCGCGGCGCCGGCCTCGCCGAACTGTGGCCGTCGCTGGCGGCGCTCGGCGTGTTCACCCTGCTGATGCTGGGGCTGACCGTGTCACGGCTGCGCAAGCGGCTGGATTGAACGGCAGCCGGCAAGGAGCGAGGGTCGGTCTGGTGGCGGGAGCGACGTCAGTCGCGATGTCTTGTCCCCGGGCCACCACCATCGGGGATGAATCCCCTCCCACAGCCCCTCCATCAAGCCAGCCGACAGGGTCAGGCTGCCGGTGGGAGCGACTTCAGTCGCGATATAGCCCGCCGCCGAGTCTAGCCTTCCTCGTCGTCGGCCAGGTCGCGGCCGAAGCGACGCCACTGGGCCAGCGTCATCACCTCGGTGGTCTCGGTGCGCAGGTCGTGGGCGATGACCAGCTCGCCGCGCTCCAGCTGGCGCCGGAGCTCGACCACCCAGCCGCGCATGCCCTCGCCGGTGTCGGTGGTGTCGTAGCCCTGCCGGGTGACGAACGCCTCGAGCAGGGCGTCCAGCGTCTCGCCCGGCAGCAGGCGATGGGGCACTTCGACGAAACGTCCGCTCATGGTTCCTCCCCGTTTTCCCAGGCGGCGAGGCGCGTCAGAAAGGTCGCCTCGTCGAGCACCTCGACGCCCAGTTCCTCGGCCTTCCTGAGCTTGCTACCGGCGGCCTCGCCGGCCACCAGCGCCGCGGTCTTCTTCGACACGCTGCCGGCGACCTTCGCGCCCAGCGCCTGCAGGCGCGCCTTGCCCTCGTCGCGGGTCATGCTCTCCAGGGTGCCGGTAAGCACCCAGGTCTGCCCGGCCAGCGGCGTGGGCCGGGCCTCGACCTCGGCCTCCTCCCAGTGCACGCCGGCGTCGATCAGCGCCTGGATCGTCTCGCGATTGTGGGGCTGGCGGAAGAAGGTGTGCACATGGGCGGCGACGATGGGACCGACGTCCTCGACCGCCTCCAGTGACTCGCGGTCCGCCGCCATCAGCGCTTCGAGGGTGCCGAAGTGGCGGGCCAGGCCGGCGGCGGTGGCCTCGCCCACCTCGCGGATGCCCAGCGCGAAGATGAAGCGCGGCAGCGTCGTCGCCTTGGCCTTCTCCAGGGCGGCGACCAGGTTCTCCGAGGATTTCCGGCCCATGCGCGGCAGTTCGGCCAGCGCCTCGGCCTCGAGGTCGAACAGGGCCGCCGGGGTCTCGACCCAGTCGCGCTCGACCAGCGCCTCGATCAGCTTCTCGCCCAGGCCCTCGATGTCCAGCGCGCGGCGCGAGGCGAAATGCTTGAGCGCCTCCTTGCGCTGGGCGGCGCAGTAGAGCCCGCCCGAACAGCGCGCCACGGCCTCGCCGTCGAACCGCTCGATCTGCGAGTCGCACACCGGGCAGCGCTCGGGGAAGACGATCTCCCGGGCGTCGGCGGGATGCTCGCTCTCGATCACCCGCACCACCTGGGGAATCACGTCGCCGGCGCGGCGGATGGCCACGGTGTCCCCGATCCTCACGCCCAGGCGGGCGATCTCGTCGGCATTGTGCAGGGTGGCGTTGGACACCGTGACCCCGGCCACGCTGACCGGCTCGAGGCGCGCCACCGGGGTGATGGCCCCGGTGCGGCCGACCTGGAACTCGACGTCGTTGAGCCGCGTGGTCTGCTCCTGGGCGGGGAACTTGAAGGCGATCGCCCAGCGCGGGGCGCGGGCGACGAAGCCCAGTTCGCGCTGCCGGCGCAGGTCGTCGACCTTGATCACCGCGCCGTCGATGTCGTAGCCCAGCCCGTCGCGCAGCTCGCCGAGCCGTCGGCAGTAGTCGATGACGCCGCCGGCGCCCCGGACCACCTCGAGCCGGTCGTTGACCCGGAAGCCCCAGTCACGCAGCTGCGCCATCTGCTCGCTGTGGGTGGGAGTCTCGATATCGGCGAGGCTGACTGCCTGCTGCACGAGCTGGTAGGCGGTGAACTCCAGCGGCCGGGTGGCGGTGATGCGCGGGTCGAGCTGGCGCAGGCTGCCGGCGGCGGCGTTGCGCGGATTGGCGAATACCTTGTCGCCCGCTTCCCGCGCCCGGTCGTTCATCGCCTCGAAGGCATCGTGGCGCATGGTGACCTCGCCGCGCACTTCCAGCCGCTCGGGCCAGCCCCGGCCACGCAGCTTCAGCGGGATCGACCTGAGTGTGCGCAGGTTGGAGGTGATGCCCTCGCCGGTGCGGCCGTCGCCGCGGGTGACCCCGGTGGTCAGCTCGCCGTGTTCGTAGACCAGCGACACCGCCGCGCCGTCGAGCTTGGGCTCGCAGCAGAACGCCAGGTCGTCGGCGTCGGCCTCCAGGCGGTCGGCGGCTCGCCTGACGAAGGCCGCCAGCTCCGCCTCGTCGAAGGCGTTGTCCAGCGACAGCATGGGCACCGCATGACGGACCTCCGGAAAGCCCTCGGCGGGCCTGGCCCCGACCCGCTGGGTGGGCGAATCGGGGGTCACCAGCTCGGGGTGCGCGGCCTCGATCGCCTGCAGGCGGCGCAGCTTGCGATCATAGTCGGCATCGGTCAGCTCCGGCGCGTCGAGCACGTAGTAACGGTAGTTGGCGTCGTCGAGTTCGGTGCGCAGGCGCGCCGCCTCGTCAAGGATATGCTGGTCAGGCTGGGTCATGCGTTCCTGGGTCCCGGTCGAAGCCGAAGGGCTAGAAGCCCCATCGTGAAGGGGGTCTATCAGCAACGAGCCCCGTGATCGCTCACAGGGCTCGTGGCCTTTCTTTCAACTTGCAGCTTAACGCTCAGGTTACAGCTTAACCGCTCAGGTGGCCTGGGAACGATGCAGCCGGTGGCGGCGCTCGAACTCCTGCACCTGCTGGCGGGCGAACTCCACGGTCTGGGCGGTCATCACGCTGTGGTTCTCGTCCTTGAGCTCGCCACCGAGGTTGCGCACCACCACCATCGCCGTCTCGACCATCGCCTCGAAGGCGGCGGCGGAGTCCCGGGCGCCGGGCAGCGGCATCAGGAAGGTGATGCCGGGCGTGGCGTAGTCGTCCATCGTCTCGAGCGCGAAGGTGCCGGGCTTGACCACGTCGACCATGGCGAACTGCAGTGCGCTGTCGGCCTCTTCCGTCTCGTTGCGCAGGAAGATGCCCATGTCGCTGTAGCGCAGCCCGCAGGCCAGCATCAGCCGCAGCAGGTCGGTGCCGGCGAAGCCCTCGTCGTCGCGGGCCATCACGCTGATGACGATGACATCCTCGGCACGGCCCAGGGCCTCCCGGGCCCGCTGGGCGCTCACCGGGTGACGGCGCGCCTTCTCGACCACCGGGTGCGGCGTGACCACGTCGTCGCGCAGCGGGGCGTCCTCGGCGGCTTCGCTGGCGGCCGCCGGCGTCTCGGGCGCGGAGGACGCGACCTCGGCTTCGGGGGCCGGCTCGCGCTCGGGAATTGCCTCGGGCATCTCGAAGGCCGGCTCGTCGGCGGCAGCCTCGTGGGCCTCGTCATCCCGCTCGCGACGCTGGAACACGCGCTTCATGGAACGCGACAGGCCACCGGCCACATCGAACCCGCCACGCGGGGCCCGTGCCTCATCCTCGCCGTCCGCCGGCTCGGCGGCACGCGTCGGCGCGGCGTCGCGATGCGGCGCATCCTCCCGCTCGGCATGCAGGGGCATGGACACCGACGGCGCGTCGGCCGTCTCCGCGTCGCGCCGGGCCCGCGGGGTCTGGGCCGGCCGTTCGGCGTCAGCCTCGCGGGCGCCGGCGGCCTCGCGCTTCATGCGCGCGAACACCCGCGACGGCCCCGGGTGCTCCTGGCGCTCGAGGTCGGGCTTGGGCTCGACGGTCGTCTTCGATGCCGGACTGACGACCCTTGCCCCTCCATTGGGCAGCTCCCAGTTGACTTCGGCCCGGCGTGCGGCCTCTTCGGGGTCCACGATGTCCCGGTCGTCGTCCTCGACTTCATCGAGCCGGGGGACCTTGCGCTGGCGCTGCAGGCGGCGCACGCCATCGACGACGATGATCGCCACCAGAACCAGCCCCAGGATGATCAACCACTCTCTTAGTTCCATGGGTCGTCTTGCCTGTTTGGTAAGGCGCAATGCCTAGGTATTCACCTCGTCACTAGCATAGCGCGATTGACAAAAAAAAGGCCACTTGCACGGGAAAGTCAAGACTTCCCCGTGGCCTGCGCAATCGCCCTTCATTTCCCTGCCGGCGAAACACGATTGTCGAACGCCGGGGGCCGGATCATTGGCGTCACGCCTCGGCCAGTTCGGCGGCTTCCTCGACACCGACCGCCACCAGCCGCGACACCCCCGGCTCCTGCATGGTGACCCCCATCAGCCGATCGGCGGCCTCCATGGCGATCTTGTTGTGCGTTATGTAGATGAACTGCACGCTCTCGGCCATGTCCCTGACCAGTCTGGCATAACGGCCGACATTGGCGTCGTCCAGCGGCGCATCGACCTCGTCGAGCATGCAGAACGGCGCCGGATTCAGCTGGAAGATCGCGAACACCAGCGACAGCGCCGTCAGCGCCTTTTCCCCGCCGGAGAGCAGGTGAATGGTGCTGTTTTTCTTGCCCGGCGGGCGCGCCATGATCGCCACGCCCGTCTCCAGCAAATCCTCGCCGGTCAGCGTCAACCACGCCGTTCCGCCGCCGAAAACCCGCGGAAAAAGTTCGCCGAAACCGGCGTTGACCCGTTCGAAGGTTTCCTTGAAACGGGTGCGGGTTTCCTGGTCGATCTTGCGGATCGCCCGCTCCAGGGTCTCCAGCGCCTCGCCGAGCTCGGCATGCTGCGCCTCGAGATAGTCGCGCCGCTCGGCCTGCTGGTCGTATTCCTCGATGGCGGCGAGATTGATGGCGCCCAGCCGGCGAATCCGCTCGCCCACCGTCTCGAGCCGGTTCTGCCAGGCCGATTCGGTGGCGTCGGGATCGAGCGCGGCCTCCAGATCGGCGGCCCGATGCCCCAGTTCACTCAGCGCCTCGTCCTGGGCGTCGGCCTTGAGCTTGAGCGCCTGCACCTGCATGCGCCCCTCTTCCAGCCGCTGACGGATGCCCTCCAGGTTGCGCTCGTGCTGCTGGCGGGCCAGCTCGGTCTCGCGCAGCGTCTCGCCGAGCTGCGCGGCCTCGTCGCGGCAGGCGTTGAGCGCACGCTCCTCGCGGGTGCGGCGGTCGAGGAGTTCCTCGAGCTGCTCGCGCTCCTCGTCCTGCGGTTCGCGCAGCGTCTCGCGGCCGGCTTCCAGCTCGGCACACTTTTCCTCGAGCCGGGTGCGGGTCTCGTCGCCCCGACCGCGCTGCTCGAGCAACCCGGCGCGTTCGGTACGCAGCCGCTGGTCCTCGAGCGCCAGCTGCTGTGAGCGCTCCTGCAGGGGACGCAGCTGGGCACGGCGCCCCGCCAGCGCCTCCTGGGCCTCGCGGCGGCGCCGGTCGAGCGCCTCGCGCCGCTCGCTGCCGGCCTCGAGCGCTTCCATGGCCGCCTGCCAGCGCTCCCGGGCGCTCTCCAGCTCGAGCGCCTGTGTCTCGCGCTGCTCCTGAAGACCCGCGATCTCCTCGGCGAGTTCCCCATGTCGCCCCTCGACGTGGGACAGTTTAGTTCCCAGATTCGCCTCGGCCAGTGCCGTCTGCTGGCGCTGCTCGGTCAGTTCGCGCTCGCCGACGCGCACCTGCTCCAGGGCCTGCTCGAGCTCGGCGTCCCGGGCCTGCAACGCCTCGAGGCGCTGCGCGCAGGTCTCGAGCCGCGCGGCGACCGCCTCGAGTTCCTCGCCCGCCGCCTCGCGGCGCTGGCGCTGGGCGATCACTCCGGCCTCGCCGTCCTCGAGGCCGAGACGCCGTGCCCAGCCATGGCCCAGCCACAGGCCGTCGGCGGTGATCACGCTCTCGTCGGGGGCCAGCGCGGGCAGGCGGGCCCAGGCGGCCTCCGGATCGTCGGCACAGTGCACCCGCGCCAGCAGCGCGCCGGCCACGCCGGCGCCCCCCGTCTTCTCGGCCAGGGTGCCCGGTGGCGGGCTCCCGGCGTCGGCGGCGATCAGCGCGAGCTCGCCACTCTCCAGCCCGCGGGCGAGAGCCTCGCGGGGCAGCTCGGGCAGCAGTCGCGCGTGCAGCCAGGCCCCCAGCACCCAGGCGACCAGCCGCTCCCAGCCCGGCGCGACCTGCAACCGCTCGGCCAGGCGCGGCGCCCGCTCGAGCCCTTCCCGGGCCAGCCAGTCGTTCAGCGCGGCGTCCTGGTCGTCGAGGCCGGCGGCGATCAGGGCGTCCAGCGAGGCGATCTCGCCCTGCAGGCGGCTGCGGCTCTCGCGCTGGGTCTCGCGCTCGGCCTCGGCCGCGCGCAGCGCCTCTCGACCCGCGTCACGCTCGGCCTGCAGGGCATCGCTCCGGGCCTCCAGTGCCTCGAGCTCGAGGTCGATGTCGGCCAGTCGTTCGGCGAGTTCCTCGCGACGCTCGCGCAGCGCGGCATCGTCGGGCAGCTCGGCCAGCTGCTGGCGGCGGCGCTCGATCTCGCGGCTCCGGGCCTCGAGCGCCTGCTCGTGATGGCGCACGCTGTCCTGGGCACGCTCGGCCTCGTGGGCGGCCTGGCTGTCGCGCTCCTGAAAGTCCTGCCATTCCGCCTGGGCGGCCTCGTTGGCGGCCTCGGCTTCCTCCAGGGCGGCTTCCAGCTCGGCCAGCGACTCGGCCACCGTCTCCTGCTCGGGCCCCAGGGTCTCCAGCCGTTCGTCGAGCTGGCTCAGCCGCTCGCCGTCGGACTCGCCGAGGCGGTCCAGCTCGGCCAGCTCGCGCCGTGCCGACTCGATCTCGCGAACCAGCTGCTGCTCCTGGTGGCGGGCGTGCTCGAGGCGCTGCTCGAGCCGGGCGATGGCCGCGCCGGTCTCGTAGAAGCGCGCCTGATGGCCCTCGAGCTGCTCGGCCAGGCGATCGTGCTCAAGGCGCGCCTCCTCCAGGCGGGTCTCGCACTCGCGCTGGCCGAGGATCTCGCGCTCGACCTGGGTCTCGAGCTCGCGCACGCGGGATTCCTGCTCGGTCTGCTGCGCACGCAGGGCACGACCGCGCAGCAGCGCCAGCTCGCCCTTGAGGCGATGCTCCTCCTGCTTGAGAGTCTGGTAACGGCGCGCCGCCTCGGCCTGGCGCTTCAAGCGCTCGAGCTGCTTGTCGAGCTCCTCGCGGATGTCGTCGAGGCGTTCGAGGTTCTCCTGGGTGCGGCGCATGCGATTCTCGGTCTCGCGGCGGCGCTCCTTGTACTTGGAGATGCCGGCGGCCTCCTCGAGCGTCGAGCGCAGCTCCTCGGGACGCGCCTCGATCAGCCGCGAGATCATGCCCTGGCCGATGATCGCGTAGGAGCGCGGCCCCAGCCCGGTGCCCAGGAACAGGTCGGCGATGTCGCGGCGACGGCACTTCTGGCCGTTGAAGAAGTAGGTGGACTGGCTGTCGCGGTTGACCTGGCGCTTGACGGCGATCTCGGCGTACTGGGCGTAGGGCCCGCCCATGCTGCCGTCGCGGTTGTCGAAGAGCAGTTCGATGGAGGCCTGGCCGACCGGCTTGCGCCCGGTGGAGCCGTTGAAGATGACGTCGGTCATCGACTCGCCGCGCAGGGTCTTGGCCGAGGACTCGCCCATCACCCAGCGCACCGCATCGATGACGTTGGACTTGCCGCAGCCGTTGGGGCCGACGATCGCCGTCATGTTGCCGTCGAAGGGCACGGTCACGGGGTCGACGAACGACTTGAAGCCGGCCAGCTTGATCGATTTGAGACGCATGCGCTGCGGGAGGCCCTCGTTGCCAACGGTCGAAGTTGGCCAGAGTCTACCCAACCGACCGGCACGGCCCAAGCGCTGATCGTGCGCGAGCGCTCACTCGACGACGTGGTCGATGCGCAGGGCCTGCACGGGCGTGTCATCCGCCAGCGTCACCGGCCCCAGCCGGCCGACCAGGTCGCCGGGCCGAGGGGCGGCCTGCCCCTGCTGCGAGACCCGCCCCACCAGGCGTACCCGGTCGACCGCGGAGAGGCGCGCACGGGACGTCATGGCGTCCGCATCGTCGAGGGTGACGGTACGCGGCAGGTCCGCCACCCGCAGCCGTTCGACGGCCAGCGGCGGCAGCTTGCCGTCGACATCGCGCGCGACCACGAACACGCTGGCGTCGGGCGCGACACGCTCGCGTAGATTGTCGGCCAGGCTGACACGGACCCGCAGGCTCGCGGTGCTGCCGCTGCCCTCGCCTGCCCGGCCCGACTCCCCCTGACGCTGCCGGGCGATGGCGATGCCGCGCTGGAGCGCCGCCACCGCGGCCTCGTCGTCATAGCCGGCGCTGGCCCGTCGCCAGTAGTCGATGGCCTGGTCGTAGTGCTGCCGGTCGAAGGCCGCCACGCCGAGCAGGCCCAGCACGATCGGCTGGCGCGGGTCCCGGGACAGGGTCTCGTCGATCAGCGACTGGACCTCGTCGGTCAGGGTGCGCCCGGCGGCGAAGAACTCGAGCTGTGCCAGGCGGGCCAGCAGCTCGGGACGCCGCGACGTCAGCGCGATGGCCCGGCGCAGGCTGGCGATCGCCTTGTCGAGCCGCCCGGCATCGCGATAGAGCGGCGCCAGCGTCAGCCACACCTTGGGGTTGCCGGGCTGGCGCTCGGCCTGGGTCTCCAGGCGCGCGACGAGCTCGGCGGGCGTGGCGCCGGGCGCATGGCGCACCGACTGGATGGCCGTGTACAGCGCCAGGTCGCCCACGGCGCCCTCCTCGCGATAGAGTCCCAGGCTGCCCGCCACCAGCCCCGCGGCCAGGACGAACACCAGCCACCGTCCGCTGCGTGGCGAACGCCGAGGCGAACGCCAGCGCGGCGATGCGCTCTCGCCGGTGTCGTCGAGCAGGCCGCGCTCGAGCGCCAGACGCTCCTCGGCGTAGCGCTCGGCATCCAGTTCGTCGCGCTGTCGGGCCGCATCGAGCCGCGCCAGGCGCCGGCGATAGGCCGCCACGTTCTCGGCCGTGTGGGCGGGGTCGTCGACAGGCGCCCGCTCGAAGCGGGCCCGCCACAGCGGCCGGCACACCAGCCACACCGCCGGCAGCAGCATCAGGCTCAGCAGCAGCCACAGCACGATCATGAGCGGTCCTCGCGGTCGAGCAGCGCATCCAGCCGCCGGCGCTCCGCGGCATCGAGCGCTCGGGGCGCCGTCCGGCGCCGCACCCGCCAGGCCAGGATTACGCCGCCCAGCCCCACCAGCAGGAAGGGCCCGCCCCACAGCAGCCAGGTCCGCGGCGACAGGCGCGGGCGGTAGAGCACATATTCACCGAAGCGCTGCACGAGAAAATCCTGGATCTCGCGATCGCTGCGCCCGGCCTCGAGCATCGCGGCGACGCGTTCGCGCATGTCCGCGGCGATCGGCGAGGCGGAGGCGGCGATGGTCTCGTTCTGGCACTTGGGGCAGCGCAGCTGGTGGGTCAGCGTCGTGTAGCGCCGGGCGAGCTGCGGATCGTCGAAGTCGCGCACCTCGATGGTCGCCGCCGCGGCCACGCCCAGCAACACCGTCAGCAGCCCCGCCAGCAACACCGTCCGGATCAGTCGTCGCGCCATCGTTGCACCCGGGGCAGGATTTCCTGCTCGACATTCTCGGGCCGGATAGCACCCGTGTGGTGATAGCGAATGATGCCGTCGCGGTCGACCAGGAAGCTCTCCGGCGCGCCATAGACGCCGAGATCGAAGCCCAGGGTCCCGTCCGGGTCGAACAGGTTGACGGCAAAGGGATCGCCCAGCGTGTCCAGGAACTCCGTGGCCGCTTCCCGGGTGTCCTTGTAGTCGACCCCCACCAGCCTCACGCCCTGCTCGGCGAGCGCCATCAGCTGCGGCATCTCCTCGCGGCAGGTCGGGCACCAGGCGCCCCAGACGTTGACCAGGGTCACCTTGCCCGCCAGCAGCGAGGCATCATGGCGAACGTCCGGGTCGGCGACGGTCGCCAGCGAGAAGGCCGGAAATTCACGACCGATCAGCGCCGACTCGCGGCCGACAGGATCGTGGTTCAGCCCACGGTAGAGAAAGACCGCCAGCCCCGCGAACAGCACCAGCGGAACCAGCAGCAGCAGACGTCGCGTCATGATGTCACCCCCTCGTCGTTGCACCGTTGCGCCCCGCGGCCGCGACGATAGCGGCGATCGGCCACCGCCAGCACGCCCCCGGCGGCCATCAGCGCCGCGCCCAGCCACAGCCAGCGCACGAACGGCTTGTACTGAATACGTAGAGCCCAGGCCCCATCCCCCAGGTCCTCGCCCATCGCCACGTACAGATCCCGCAGCAGGCCCGGGCGCAGGGCGACGTCGGTCATCGGCATGCGCCGCGCCAGGTAGAGACGCTTCTCGGGATGCAGGGTGAACCGCCTCTCGCCGTCGCGACTGACGTCGAGGGTCGCGACATCGGCGACGAAGTTGGGCCCGCGCCGCTTGTCCAGCGAGCGCAGGGCGAAGGTGTAACCGGCGAGCTGGACCCGGTCGCCGACCGCCATTCGCACGTTGCGTTCCACGTTGTAGTTCGAGACCACCGTCACTCCGACGATGGTCACCGCCAGCCCCAGATGCCCGAGCTGCATGCCCCAGTAGGCCGGTGCCAGCCGCCGCAGTCCGGCACCCGGCGAGCGGGCGTGGCGCAGCTTGTCGAACAGGTCGCGGGCCAGCGACAGCACCAGCCACAGGGCCAGCAGCAGCCCCAGCGACACCCCGGGATTCCAGCGGCCGTGATAGACGAGCGGCGCCAGCGCGGCGAGCACCACCGCACCCAGCGCCGCCCCGGCCAGCCGCCGCCACAGCTCGCGAGCCGGCATGCGCTTCCAGCGCGCCACCGGCCCCAGCCCCATGAACAGGCACAGCAGTGCCGTCAGCGGCACGAACAGGGCGTTGAAGTACGGCGGACCGACGCTGACCTTGCCCAGCCCCAGGGCGTCGAGAATCAGCGGGTAGAGCGTGCCCAGCAGCACCGTGACGGTCATCACCACCAGCAGGATGTTGTTGACCAGCAGCAGCGCATCGCGGGACAGCCAGCCGACGGTGACGGCCTGGGAGACCCGCGGCGCACGCAGGGCGAACAGGGTCAGCGCGCCGCCCACGGTCAGCCCCAGCAGGATCAGGATGAAGGCGCCGCGTGTCGGGTCGTTGGCGAAGGCGTGCACCGAGGTCAGCACCCCGGAGCGCACCAGGAAGGTGCCCAGCAGCGACAGCGAGAAGGTGAAGATCGCCAGCAGCACCGTCCAGCTCTTGAAGCTGCCGCGCTTCTCGGTCACCGCCAGCGAATGCAGCAGCGCGGTACCCGCCAGCCAGGGCAGCAGCGAGGCGTTCTCCACCGGGTCCCAGAACCACCAGCCGCCCCAGCCCAGCTCGTAGTAGGCCCACCAGCTGCCCAGCGCGATGCCCACGGTGAGAAACGCCCAGGCGACGTTGGTCCAGGGGCGCGCCCAGCGGGTCCAGGCAGCATCGATGCGGCCCTCGAGCAGTGCGGCAATGGCGAAGGCGAAGACCACCGAGAAGCCCACGTAGCCCATGTAGAGCATCGGCGGGTGGATGATCAGGCCGACATCCTGGAGCAGCGGGTTGAGGTCGGCGCCCTCGCCGGGGACGTTGGGCAACAGCCGCGTGAAGGGATTGGAGGTGAGCAGCACGAACAGCAAAAAGCCGCTGCCGACCAGCCCCATCACGCCCAGCACGCGCGCCATCAGGGCCGCGGGCAGGCGCCGGGACAGTCCCGCCACGGCGCATCCCCAGCCGGCCAGCATCAGGCACCACAGCAGCATCGAGCCCTCGTGGCTGCCCCACACCGCGGTGGCCTTGTAGTACCAGGGCAACTGCGAGTTGGCGTTGTTGGCGACATAGGCGACGCTGAAGTCGTCGAGCAGGAAGCTCGCCATGAGGCTGGCGAATGCCACCAGCAGGAAGGCGAACTGGCCGAGCGCCATGGGCCGGGCGTAGGCCATCCACAGCGGACGCCGGGTCGCCGCCCCGGCCAGCGGCACCCCGGCCTGGATCAGCGCCATCATCAGCGCCAGGATCAGGGCGAAATGGCCGACTTCCGGGATGAACGGGAGAAGCATGCGACGGCTCCGGGCTACTCGGTGCGCCGATAGTCGGCGGGTGACTTGCCGGCCGCCGCGAGCGCGTCGGCGACTTCCGGCGGCATGTAGTTCTCGTCGTGCTTGGCCAGCACCTGATCGGCCTGCAGGACGCCGTCGTCGGCCAGCCTGCCGACCACCACCACGCCCTGCCCCTCGCGGAACAGGTCGGGCAGGATGCCCTGATAGGCGACCTCGAGCGAGGCCTGGAAGTCGGTCACCGTGAAGGTCACGGCCAGGCTGTCGGCATCGCGCGCCACGCTGCCCGTCTCGACCATGCCCCCGGCACGGATCTGGCGGCCGACCGGCGCCTCGCCCGCGGCGACCTGCGACGGGCTGAAGAAGAGATTGATGTTGCTGCGCAGGGCGTAGCCCAGCAGGCCGGCGGCCACGGCCGCCAGCACCATCAGCGCCAGCAGCACGCCCAGGCGGCGCCTACGCGCGGGCGTCATGGGAACCTCGTGGGACGGCCTTCCGTGGGCACGGCCTCCCGTGGGGCGGCGTCCGCCGCCGCGCGCCGCTGCCGACGGCGCAGCTCCCGCAGCCGGCGACGATGCTCGGCCACGGCCTGCAGGCCGCCGCCGACCAGCACCGCCAGGGTCACGCCCCAGGCGGGCCAGACGTAGGGGGCATAACCGCCCATGTTCAGGAATGCGTTCAGCGACTCGAAGGCCATGGTTGTCTCGCGGTGCGACCGCGCGGGTCAGGGGTGACGGCTACCGAATACCACAAGTGTATACATTTATCGGCTTTAAAGTGTATACAACCATTGTCGCCATTTTTGATCAAGCCCAGGCCGACTCGGGGCTATTGCCGATAGATGAACCATGACTCGGGCTGGGCCGACGGCGTCCTCGTCAAAGCCAACGGCGATGCCCTGCCGGCCGACCGCGGCTGGCAGCGACCGCCCCGATCAGCTCCCCAGCTCGAGCACCCAGCGCTTGCGTCCCTCGCGGCGCAGGATCTCGCTGCGCGTGCGGGTCAGCGTCAGCGCGACGAAGTAGGCGTAGAAGCCGAGCACCATCACCGCCAGCGGCAGCCACATCTCGGCGGGCATCGCCGGGCGCTGGGTCAGGGTGAAGGTGGCCGGCTGGTGCAGGGTGTTCCACCAGTCCACCGAGTACTTGATGATGGGGATGTTGATCACGCCGACCAGGGTCAGCAGCGATGCCGCCCGGGCGCCGCCGTCACGGCTGGCGAAGGCGCCGCGCAGCGCGATGACCCCCAGGTAGAGAAACAGCTGGATCAGCATCGAGGTCAGCCGCGCATCCCACACCCACCAGGTGCCCCAGGTGGGCACGCCCCACACCGAGCCGGAGAACAGCGCCACGCCGGTCATCGCCGCGCCGAACGGCGCGATCACCGTGGCCACCATGTCGGCGAGCTTGATGCGCCAGACCAGGAAGATCGCCCCGGCCACGGCCATCAGCACGAAGCATGACTGGGCGAGGATCGCCGCCGGCACGTGCACGTAGAGGATGCGAAAGCTGTCGCCCTGCTGGTAGTCGGCGGGCGCGAAGAGCAGCGCCCAGACACTGCCCGTGCCCAGCAGCAGGGCCGCCAGCGCCCACAGCCACGGCTGCCAGCGTCCGGCGATGGTGTAGAAGGTTCTGGGCGAGCCCAGACGATGAACGACGTCCCACATGAGCGTGTTACCTCACCCGTGAATACTGATTCGCAGGGCGCCGGCGATCGCCCACGGCGCCAGCATCAGCGCCAGGGCCAGCTGGGCGCCCAGCATGGCCAGTGCCGGCGCGACGTCCCCGCCCATCGCCGCGGCCTGGACGGCGCCGGACCCGAAGATCAGCACCGGAATGGTCAGCGGCAGCACCAGCAGCGACAGTAGCACGCTGCCTCGCGCCAGGCCCACGGTCAGCGCCGCCCCGATCGCCCCGATCAGGCCGAGCGTGGCACTGCCCAGCGCCAGCGAGGCCGCCAGCACGCCGTAACTGCCCGACGGCAGCGACAGCAGCAGCCCCAGCAGCGGCGCCATCAGCGCCAGGGGCAGCCCCGTCAGCAGCCAGTGCACCGCCACCTTGGCCAGCACCAGCGCCGCCAGCGGCTGGGGCGCGAGCAGCAGCTGCTCGAGGCTGCCGTCCTCGTGGTCGCTGCGGAACAGGGCGTCCAGGGAGAGCTGGGTGGCCAGCAGCGCCGCCACCCACAGCAGCCCGGGGGCGATGGCGGCGAGCTGCTCGGGCACCGGCGAGATGCCCAGCGGAAACAGCGTGATGACCAGGGCGAAGAAGGCCGGCGGATTGACCAGGTCACCGCGGCGCCGCAGCGCCACGGTCAGGTCCCGGCGCAGTGTCGCCAGCAGGGCCGGCCCCAGGCCGGCGACGGAGGTTCGGGGTTGCATCAGTCGCCCGCCTTGCTCAGGTCCACCCGGGTCAGCGCCCCGCGTGCGTGCAGTTCATGATGGGTGGTCAGCAGCACCGCGCCGCCGGCCGCCGCATGGTTCCAGAGGGCGTCCTCGAGCGCCGCCACGCCCTGACGATCGATGGCCGTGAACGGTTCGTCGAGAATCCACAGCAGGCGCGGCGAGAGCGTCAGCCGCGCCAGGGCGATGCGCCGCTGCTGCCCGGCGGAGAGCTGGGCCGCCGGCACCTCCTCGAAGCCGGCCAGCCCCAGGACCTCGAGCGCGGCCAGGCGCGCCCGGTGACTGCCGGATTCGCCGTGCAGGGCCTGATACCAGGCGAGGTTCTCGAGCGCATTCAACGCCGGCTTGATGCCCGAGGCATGGCCCAGATAGAGCAGGTTGGCGAGAAAGGCCGGACGGGCCCGGCGCAGCGACACGCCGTTCCAGTGCAGCTCGCCGGCCTGCAGCGGCAGCTGGCCGGCGAGCAGCTTGAGCAGCGAGGTCTTGCCGCTGCCGTTGGGTCCCTCGATTCGGACCACATCCCCGGGGCCGACGCCGAGATCGAGATCGCGAAACAGCCAGCGATCGTCGCGTTCGCAGGCCAGCCCCCGGGCCTCGAGACGAAATGTCACGGCGTCCTCCCGCACGAATTCGCCGGGCACTTTACCCCGAAAGCGCCGTTGGCAGCCAGCCGTGAAGCGGCGTTTGCCGCCCCTGCCGCGCTTGCTATGATGCTCTGGCCCCCGGGCATCCGCGCCAGTACCGGCGCTGGCCCGGCCCCACGTCGCAGCCGATGGAGACGGTCATGCAGTCCGCCCAGCCGCACTACCTGCAACGCCTGCCCAACCTGCCCCTCAACGACGGCGCCTGGGAGGCGGTCGACGCCACCGACCTGGTCGAGGTGCCGCTGCTCGGCCAGGTCGCCGCCGGGCTGCCGATCGAGGCCTGCCCCGATCGCGACAGCGTGTCGATTCCCGCACGCATGGTGCGCCGCAACACCTACGCCCTGCGGGTGCGCGGCAACTCGATGATCGACTGCAACATCCACGACGGCGACATCATCATCATCGAGCGCCAGGAGAGCGCCGAGAACGGCGAGACCGCCGTGGTGCTGATCAACGATCAGGAGGTCACCCTCAAGAAGCTCTACATCGAGAAACGCGGGGTGCGCCTGCAGCCGGCCAACGCCGCCATGCCGCCGATCTACCTGAAGAACGACGACATCCAGGTGCTGGGGCTGGTGATGGGCGTGATGCGCCGCTCGGAGGTCGCCGCCTGATGGCGTATCCGATTCCCGACCTCGCACCCGATGCGGTGCATCGCCACGAGATCGAGATCGAGCGCAGCCGCTTCATCGCCTGGCTGTGCCATGCCCCGGACAGCGCGGCCTTCGAGCGGCTGCTGAGCGCGGCCCGCGCGCACTACCCGGACGCCAGCCACCACTGCAGCGCCTTCATCGCCGGTCCGCCCGGCGAGCAGACGGCGATCGGCTTTTCCGACGACGGCGAGCCCGGCGGCACCGCGGGCCGCCCGATGTTCCAGGTGCTCGACGGCAGCGGCATCGGCCAGATCGGCTGCGTGGTCACCCGCTATTTCGGCGGTACCAAGCTCGGCACCGGCGGGTTGGTGCGGGCCTATTCCCGGGCGGTGCAGCAGGCGCTGGCGGACCTGCCGCTGGCGAGCTTCACGGCGCGCCGCCCGCTGCGCCTGCGCGTCGATTTCGCCGGCGAGGCCGAGGCCCGCGGCTGGTTCGACGAACGGGCCGTGCCCGTCGAGCAGGCGGACTACGCCGCCGATGGCGTGGTGCTCACCGTCGGCTGGCCCAGCGAGTCGCCCGTGGAGCTGGCCGAACTCGAGTCCCGCCTCAAGGGACGCCTGAGCCTGCTCGAGGCCCCCTGAGCCCTCCCCGGCACGGTACACTCGATGCTCCCGCCGGGCAGGCATCGCCTGCTAGACTGTCGCGCCCAGAGGTTGCGGCAGGAGGCACTCGCCGGTGCAGGCATTACGTTACCCGGGCCGGATCGGCCTGGCCCCCATGGAAGGCGTCATCGACGCCGTCACGCGCGATCTGCTCACCCGCGAGGAGGGGCTGGACTGGACGGTCACCGAATTCGTGCGCGTGGTCGACGCGCGCCTGCCGCCGCGGGTCTTCTACAAGCACTGCCCGGAACTGCGCCAGGCGCGCGTCGTCACCCCCGCCGGCATTCCCGTTCACCTTCAGCTGCTGGGTTCCGACCCGCAGGCCCTGGCCGCCAACGCCCGCCAGGCGCTCGCGCTCGGCGCCACCAGCCTCGACCTGAACTTCGGCTGCCCGGCCAAGACCGTCAATCGCCATGACGGCGGGGCCAGCCTGCTGCGCGACCCGCACCGGGTCGAGCGCGCCGTCGCCGCGGTGGCCGGCGCCGTGGAGGGCGCCATCCCGGTGACCGCCAAGATCCGCCTGGGCTTCGCCGACAAGCAGCTGGCTCTGGCCTGTGCCCGGGCGGCGGAAGACGGCGGCGCCCGCCATCTGGTGGTGCATGCGCGCACGCGCAACGAAGGCTACCGGCCGCCCGCGCACTGGGAGTGGATCGCCCGCATCCGGGCGCAACTGACGATTCCGGTGATCGCCAACGGCGACATCTGGACCCTGGCCGACTACTGGAAGGCCCGCAGCCTTTCCGGCTGCGAGGACGTGATGCTGGGCCGGGCCGTGCTCGCCGACCCACTGCTGCCACGCCGCATCCGCCACTGGCAGCGCACCGGCGAGGGTCTGCCCGCCACGCCCTGGCAGGCCCGTGCCGAGGTGCTGCACCGCTATGCCGAGCGCCAGCGTCAGCACCTGCCGGAGCGGGTCGTGGTGTCGCTGCTCAAGCAATGGCTCAACATCATGCGCGGCCGCGATGCCGAGGCGGCCCGGCGCTTCGCGACCCTGCGCCGCGAGACCCGGCTGGACGCCTTCCTCGCCGGGCTGCGGGCTCCCGGCGACGAACCGGCCCCGGAGCGGCGCGAGGCGGCCCCGCTGGCCTGCTGACGTCCGTCCGAGAGGGAACGCCGGCGCGCCGGGACGCCGGGACGCCCCGGGAGAGGCGCACAAAAAAGAGGCACGTCGACAGGAATCGACGTGCCTCGAGACGACCGCCACGGGGTAACCGGCTCGCGACGCCAGCAGGCCCCAAGCTGCCAAGGAAAACACGATGACCAACGAAATCCGCCCTCCCGGCAGGGAGGGCGGATGGGATTCTGGCGCGCCCGGGAGGATTCGAACCTCCGACCACCTGATTCGTAGTCAGGTACTCTATCCAGCTGAGCTACGGGCGCTCATTACCGTCTTCACATGTTGAATGGCGGAGAGAGAGGGATTCGAACCCTCGATAGGGCTATAAACCCTATACTCCCTTAGCAGGGGAGCGCCTTCAGCCACTCGGCCACCTCTCCCTCATCAACACGGCGCGTAGATTACCGATTTTGTTGGGCCCTGTCCACCCTGGCGGCAATTTTTTCTGTCATCGGTCCGGCGGCGGGGCAGTGCAACGGGCTCCCTGGTGCCCCGAGAAGTCGAAGATGCGGGGTAACGCCGATCATGCCGTCTGACTCGCGACTCCCCCGCTCCCGTCAGCTCTCGACCTCTCCACTGTCGCTTTCCGTCCTCTCGCGCTGAATGCGTTGATAGATTTCCTCGCGATGCACGGACACGTTCTTCGGTGCGTTGACGCCGATTCGGACCTGATTCCCCTTGACCCCCAGTACGGTGACGGTAATTTCGTCACCGATCATGAGCGTCTCGCCGACTCGGCGGGTCAGGATGAGCATGGCTGATCTCCTTTCAGACTTCTTCCAACGGGGTGCGCAACAGCTATGGTCCATAGAAGAAGCGCGGCGCTGATTATGCGCCAAACGCTCCTTGCGGGCCAACAACGCGGCCAATGAGACATCATCACCACGTTGAATGAAAGCCCTGCTACGGACCCTTGTGTATCCTTACACCCCTACAGCGTAGAACCTCTTTCGGGTCCTATGCATGGCTCACTCGCTTTCCACGCGATCCTTGTCGAGTCCGAAGGCGTCATGCAGGGCACGAACCGCCAGCTCCATGTGCTTCTCGTCGATCACCACCGAGATCTTGATTTCCGAGGTGGACACCATGCGGATGTTGACGTTCTCTTCGGCCAGCACGCGGAACATCTTGGAGGCGACACCGGCATGGGAGCGCATGCCGACCCCGACCAGCGAGACCTTGGCGATGTTGTCGTCGGCGCGCAGTTCCCCCTCGCCCAGCGCCGGGATCACCTCATTCTGGAGAATCCGCTGGGTCTGCTTGAAGTCACTCTTGGCGACGGTGAAGGTGAAGTCGGTGTAATTGCCGGTCGGCGCCACGTTCTGGACGATCATGTCCACTTCGATATTGGCATCGGCGATCGGGCCGAGAATCTTCGAGGCCACCCCCGGGATATCCGGCGTGTTGAGCAGGGTCAGCTTGGCTTCATTGGCCGTGAAGGCGATACCGGAGATCAGCGGTTCTTCCATGGAATCCTCTTCTTCATCTGAATCAGCGACGATCAGGGTGCCGGGGCCATCCTCGAAACTGGACAGCACGCGCAGCGGCACATTGTACTTGCCGGCGAACTCGACGGCGCGAATCTGCAGGACCTTGGAGCCGAGACTGGCCAGTTCGAGCATCTCCTCGACGGTGATGCGCTCGAGGCGCCGGGCCCGGGAGCAGACCCGCGGGTCGGTGGTGTAGACGCCGTCGACATCGGTGTAGATCTGGCACTCGTCGGCCTGGAGCGCCGCGGCCAGCGCCACCCCGGTGGTATCGGAGCCGCCGCGCCCGAGGGTGGTGATGTTGCCCTCCTCGTCGACGCCCTGGAAGCCGGCGACGACCACCACCTTGCCGTCGTCAAGGTCCTCGCGCATCTCGTCGGTCTCGATGCGCTGGATGCGCGCCTTGGTGTGGGCGCTGTCGGTGAGAATGCCCACCTGCGAACCGGTGTAGGAGGTCGCCGGCACGCCCAGCTTGTGCAGGGCCAGGGCCATCAACGAGATGGTGACCTGCTCGCCGGTGGAGACCAGCATGTCCATCTCGCGCGGGGTGGGCTCGTCGTTGATCTCGTTGGCCAGCCCGACCAGCCGGTTGGTCTCGCCGCTCATCGCCGAGACGACGACCACCACCTGATGGCCTTCGTCACGGAACCGCTTGACTTTCTCGGCCACGGCCTTGATGCGCTCGACCGAGCCCACCGAGGTGCCACCGAATTTCTGTACGTATAGCGCCATGAGTTGCCTATCCGTGTTGGAACATGAATGGAAAACCCTTCGCCGGCCGGAGCCTACGGCCCCGACCATGAGAAAGGGCCGGTGACATCCTGCCACGCGGCCATTGCGAAACGCTCAGCCCAGTTGCTGGGCGACCCAGTCGGGCACACCGGCCAGGGCCGACGGCAGGGCCTCGGGGCGACTGCCCCCGGCCTGGGCCATGTCGGCGCGCCCGCCGCCCTTGCCGCCGACCTGCCCGGCGACATGATTGACCAGCGCCCCGGCCTTGACCCGCCCGGTCAGGTCATCGGTGACCCCGGCGATCAGGCTGACCTTGCCGGCGTCCGCATCGGCCACGCCGAGCACCAGGATGCCGGAGCCCAGCTTGTTCTTGAGCTGATCCATGAGGGTGCGCAGCTCCTTGCCGGAGACCCCCTCGAGCTGCCTGGCCAGTACCTTGACGCCCGCCACCTCCTGGACCTCGGCAAGCACGTCGTTGCTCGCCGCGCTGGCCAGCTTGGCCTTGAGCCGCTCGAGCTCCTTCTCCATCGCCCGGTTGCGCTCGAGCAGGGCGTCGACCCGCGACTCGACCTGCTCGGGCTTGGCCCGCAGACGCTCGCCGATCCGCGCCAGGCGGGCTTCCTGCTCCCGGAAGTAGGCCAACGCGCCCTCCCCGGTGACCGCCTCGATGCGCCGCACGCCGGCGGCGATGCCGGTCTCGGCGAGGATATGGAAGGCGCCGATGTCGCCGCTGCGGGCCACGTGGGTGCCGCCGCACAGCTCGACGGAGAAGCCGTCGCTGCCGATGGTCAGCACCCGCACGTCCTCGCCGTACTTGGCCTCGAACAGCGCCGCGGCACCGCGCGCCCTGGCCTCGTCGAGCGACATGTGCTCAATGCCCGTCGCGGCATTGGCGAGGATCTCGCGATTGACGATGGCCTCCACCTCGGTGAGCTGCTCGGCGCTCAGCGCCTCGAAATGGCTGAAGTCGAAGCGCAGCCGCTCGGCGGTCACCAGCGAGCCCTTCTGCTGGACATGCTCGCCCAGCACCCGCTTGAGTGCCTCGTGGAGCAGGTGGGTGGCCGAGTGGTTGCGCATGGTCGCCGCTCGCAGCGAGGCGTCCACCCGCGGCGCGACATGACCGCCGACCTCGAGCACGCCCTCGACCATCACCCCATGGTGCAGGTGATGCCCGGCCTGCTTCTGGGTGTCGGTCACCTGGAAGCGCGCGCCGTCGGCCTCGAGATAGCCGGTGTCGCCGGCCTGCCCGCCCGACTCGCCGTAGAAGGGCGTGCGATCGAGCACCACCACGCCCGTCTGCCCGGCCTCCAGCGCCGCCAGCGCATTGCCCTCGCCATCGACCAGGGCGGTGATGCGGGCCTCGTCCTCGAGCCGGTCGTAGCCGGTGAAGGCGGTCTCGCCCTCCACCTCGATCGCCGCGCCGTAGTCGGCGCCGAACTGGCTGGCCGCCCGGGCCCGTTCGCGCTGGGCCTCGAGCTCGCGCTCGAAGCCGGCCTCGTCGAGGGTCACGCCGCGCTCGCGGCAGATGTCGGCGGTCAGGTCGAAGGGAAAGCCGTAGGTGTCGTAGAGCTTGAAGATGGTCTCGCCGGCCAGCACCTCGCCGTCGAGCTCCGCCAGCGCCGCCTCGAGCAGGCCCATGCCGTGATCGAGGGTGCGCGCGAACTGCTCCT
Organism: Modicisalibacter sp. 'Wilcox'; assembly: GCF_010993675.1. Lineage (NCBI taxonomy): Bacteria > Pseudomonadati > Pseudomonadota > Gammaproteobacteria > Oceanospirillales > Halomonadaceae > Modicisalibacter > Modicisalibacter sp. 'Wilcox'. The sequence goes on along the minus strand of NZ_WNXF01000011.1, from coordinate 32,707 downwards.
CCTCCTTGAGCAGGACCTTCTCGATCTGCTCGCGGGCCTTGCTCAGCTCCGGATAGGCCTCGCCCATCTCGGCGTCGAGCGCCGCCACCAGCCGGTGGAAGAACGGCTCGCGGGCACCCAGCTTGTGGCCGTGGCGCACCGCGCGACGGATGATCCGGCGCAGCACGTAGCCGCGCCCCTCGTTGGAGGGCAGCACGCCATCGACGATCAGGAAGGCACAGGAGCGGATATGGTCGGCGATCACCCGCAGCGAGGGCGTGGTGATGTCATGGTGGCCGATGACGTCCGCCGCCGCCTTGAGCAGGTTGGCGAACAGGTCGATCTGGTAGTTGGAGTGCACGCCCTGCATCACCGCGGCGATGCGCTCCAGGCCCATGCCGGTGTCGATCGACGGCTTGGGCAGCGGCGTCAGGGTACCCGCGGCATCGCGATCGTACTGCATGAACACCAGGTTCCAGATCTCGATGTAGCGATCGCCGTCCTCTTCCGGGCTGCCGGGAGGGCCGCCCCACACATCGGGACCGTGATCGAAGAAGATCTCCGAGCTCGGGCCGCAGGGGCCGGTGTCGCCCATCTGCCAGAAGTTGTCCTCGTCGAGCTTCGAGAAGCGCTCGGGATCGACGCCGATCTCGTCCTTCCAGATGCGCTCGGCCTCGTCGTCGCTGACATGGACGGTGACCCACAGCTTGTCGGCCGGCAGGCCCAGACGCTCGGTGAGGAAGGTCCAGGCAAAGCGGATCGCCTCGCGCTTGAAGTAGTCGCCGAAGCTGAAGTTGCCCAGCATCTCGAAGAAGGTATGGTGGCGCGCGGTGTAGCCGACGTTGTCCAGGTCGTTGTGCTTGCCGCCGGCGCGCACGCAGCGCTGGGCCGAGGTCGCGCGGACGTAGGGGCGCGGATCGCGGCCAAGGAAGACATCCTTGAACGGCACCATGCCGGCATTGGTGAACAGCAGGGTCGGGTCGTTCTCCGGCACCAGCGAGCTCGACGGCACGATGGTGTGGCCCTGCTCCTCGAAGAAGGCCAGAAAGGCCTGTCTGATATCTGCGCTTTTCATAGCAAATCCGTGGCAATGTGCGTTAGGGCGCTGCGGCCATGGCAGTCACTCGACGCCTCGACACCGAACGTGCGCGAAGCGAGCCGGAAGATGACGGGAACAGGCCGCCCTGAGCCGTCGCAAGGCGCTCTAGTATAACGCGTTCAGCGGGGGACTAAAGACGCGGCCGTCAATGGCGGCGCAAGAGAGCACCGGTGCCGTCGCCGGGTCGGTGGGGAAAAGAGAGGAGACGGGAAAGGGGCAGGCAACCTCGGAAACCGGGTCTGCCCGCCACCGGGGGGATCAGGTCTCGCGCCAGGCATGAGCCAGGGCGTGATGGACCTGACCGGCATCGAAGCCGCGCCCGGCCAGGAAGCGCTGGCGTCGCGCCCGCTCGCGGGGCCCGTCGCCGGGCCCGTCGAAGCGCTTGGCCAGCACCTCGCAGGCCAGCGCCTGCCAGTCGCAGCCGGCCTCGTCCAGGGCCGCGCCGATCAGTTCGCCATCCACGCCGCGCCGGCCGAGTTCGGCGCGGATCTTGACCGGCCCCTGGCCGCGCTGGATGCGGCTGCGCACGAAGTGCTCGACGAAGCGCGCGTCCGACTGCAGCCCCTCCTCGGCCAGCCGGGCGAGGGCCGCCTCGACCGCCGCCGGCTCATGGCCCCTGGCGGTCAGGCGGGTGCGCAGCTCGGCGGCGGCGTACTCGCGACGCGCCAGCAGGCGGATGGCGTCGTCGCGCGGCGTGGCAAGCGAATCCGGGGTCATGACGGCCGCCTAGATGAGTTCGTCACGATCCTCGAGCGGTGCCTCGACCGCTTCGGCCTCGCCTTCCTTGGCCTTGGGTTCCGGCGTGTTGAGCAGCTGGGCGCGGATCTGGCTCTCGATCTCCTCCATCACCGCCGGGTTGTCCTCGAGGTACTGGGCGGCATTGGCCTTGCCCTGGCCGATCTTGCTGCCCTGGTAGCTGTACCAGGCGCCCGCCTTGTCGATCAGCTTGCACTGCACGCCCAGATCGACCACCTCGCCGGCATGATAGATGCCCTTGCCGTAGAGGATCTGGAACTCGGCCTGGCGGAACGGCGGCGAGACCTTGTTCTTGACCACCTTGACGCGGGTCTCGTTGCCCGTCACCTCGTCGCCCTGCTTGACCGAGCCGGTACGGCGGATGTCCAGACGCACACTGGAGTAGAACTTCAGCGCGTTGCCGCCGGTGGTGGTCTCGGGGCTGCCGAACATCACGCCGATCTTCATGCGGATCTGGTTGATGAACACCACCATGCAGTTGGCGTTCTTGATGTTGCCGGTGATCTTGCGCAGCGCCTGGGACATCAGGCGGGCCTGCAGGCCGACGTGGGAGTCGCCCATCTCGCCCTCGATCTCGGCCCGCGGCGTCAGGGCCGCCACCGAGTCGACGATGATCACGTCGACCCCGCCGGAGCGCACCAGCATGTCGCAGATCTCGAGGGCCTGCTCGCCGGTGTCCGGCTGCGAGACCAGCAGGTCGTCGATGTTGACGCCGAGCTTCTCGGCATAGCTCGGGTCGAGGGCGTGCTCGGCGTCGATGAAGGCGCAGGTCTTGCCCTGCTTCTGCGCCTCGGCGATCACCGACAGGGTCAGGGTGGTCTTGCCCGAGGACTCCGGCCCGTAGATTTCCACCACGCGACCGTAGGGCAGCCCGCCGATACCCAGCGCGATGTCCAGCCCCAGCGAGCCGGTGGAAACGGCCGGCATGGCCACCCGGGGCGCGTCGCCCATGCGCATCACGGCACCCTTGCCGAACTGGCGCTCGATCTGGGACAGCGCCGCGTTGAGCGCCTTGGTGCGATTGTCGTCCTGTGCCATGAAAGGCCTCCTGAAAACGCGTGAAAGCAGCACCGGCGACACGGGCGGAAGGGCCGCGAACCGACGCCTGCCGGACACTGTATGATTGACCAGTATTATGACGAAAAAAACCGCCTCCGCCTATCCCTCCAGCGTCCACTTCGCACCGCTTTCGGCAGCGGTCAGCGCCTCGATCAGCCCGGCCAGCGCCCGGTGCACGGCCTGCTCGCGAACGGCCCGGCGGTCGCCCGCGAAGTGGCGGCATTCACTGCGACAGGCCCGGGCGTCACCCCAGGCGAACCACACCGTGCCGACCGGCTTGTCGGTGCTGCCGCCGCCGGGGCCGGCGACGCCGCTGATCGCCACCGCCAGGTCGGCACCGCTCTCATGGCAGGCCCCGGCGACCATCGCCTCGACGGTCTCGCGGCTGACCGCGCCCCGCTCGGCGAGGGTCGCTTCCGGCACGCCCAGCAGTCGCTGCTTGGCGGCGTTGGAATAGGTGACATAGCCGGTCTCGAAGTACCCCGAGCTGCCGGCGATATCGGTGATGGCGCTGGCCACCCCGCCGCCGGTACAGGACTCGGCGGTGGTGATCATCACGCCCCGCTCCAGGCAGAGCCGCTGCAGGCGCTCGGCGAGCGCCCGGGTCGTCTGTTGCGACAGCATCCGTCCGTGATTCACCGTATCACGTCTCCCTGTGCATGAGCCGTCAGCTTAGCAGAAGCCGCCACGCCCGTGCCCCGCCCTGGCGGCCTGTGGACCCGCTCGTCGACTGCGCTAGAATGGCCGGCCACGATCGCCGTCTTCGACGGATGTGCCCACGCCACAGGGAAGCCTCCAACGCCATGCCAGACGCGGTTGCCAGCAAGTCGACCACCCACACGCCGATGATGGCCCAGTACCTGAAGATCAAGCGCGAGCACCCCGACGTGCTGCTCTTCTACCGCATGGGCGATTTCTACGAGCTGTTCTACGACGACGCCAGGCGCGCCGCGCAGCTGCTCGACATCACGCTCACCGCCCGCGGTCAGTCGGCGGGCGCGCCGATCCCCATGGCCGGCGTGCCCTATCACAGCGCCGAGGGGTATCTGGCGCGGCTGGTCAAGGCCGGCGAGTCGGTGGCCATCTGCGAGCAGATGGGCGACCCGGCGACCAGCAAGGGCCCGGTGGAGCGCCAGGTGGTGCGCATCGTCACGCCCGGCACCCTGCACGACGAGGCGCTGCTCGACGCCCGGCGCGACAACCTGCTGCTGGCCCTGCACCCGCAGGGCGAGCGCTGGGGGCTGGCCTGGCTGGAGCTTTCCAGCGGGCGTTTCAGCGTGCTGGAGGTCGACGGCGAGGCCGACCTGCTCGCCGAGATCCACCGCCTGGCCCCCGCCGAGCTGCTGGTGGCCGAAGGCCTCGAGCTGCCGCCGGCCCTCGCCGAGCGCCCGGGGCTGACGCGCCAGAGCGCCTGGCTGTTCGATCACGACTCGGCGACTCGCCTGCTGTGCGACCAGTTCGGCGTCGCCGACCTGCGCGGCTTCGGCTGCGCTCACCTGGAATGCGCGATCACCGCCGCCGGGGTGCTGGTCGACTACGCCCGCGACACCCAGCGCTCGCGCCTGCCCCACGTCACCGCGCTGGGCGTGGAGAGTCGCGACGAGTCGGTGGTCATCGACGCCGCCAGTCGCCGCAACCTGGAGATCGACACCAACCTCGGCGGCGGCAGCGAGAACACCCTGGCCAGCGTGCTCGACACCACCGCCACGGCGATGGGCTCGCGGCTGCTCAAGCGCTGGCTCAATCGTCCGCTGCGCGACCGCGACCAGGTCATCGCGCGTCAGGGCGCCGTGCAGCGCCTGCTCGACAGCGAGCGCCATCTCGACCTGCGCGAGACGCTCAAGCACATCGGCGACGTCGAGCGCATCCTCGCCCGCGTGGCGCTGCGCAGCGCTCGCCCGCGGGACCTGGCCCGCCTGCGCGATGCGCTCAACGCCCTGCCCGAGCTGCAGGCGAGCCTCGCCACGCTCGAGGAGGGCTCCGCCCTGGACGGGCTCAAGCGCCACATCCGCCCCTACCCCGAGCTGGCCGATACCCTGACGCGCGCCCTGGTCGAGAGCCCGCCGGTGGTGATCCGCGACGGAGGCGTGATCGCCGAGGGCTTCGACGCCGAACTCGACGAGCATCGCGGCCTGGCCGAGCACGCCGGCGATTATCTGGTCCGGCTGGAGACCCGCGAGCGCGAACGCACCGGGCTGGCCGGCCTCAAGGTCGGCTACAATCGGGTTCACGGCTACTACATCGAGATTCCCCGCGCCCAGGCTCGCGAGGCGCCGGCCGATTACATCCGCCGCCAGACGCTGAAGAACGCCGAGCGCTTCATCATCCCCGAGCTCAAGGAGTTCGAGGACAAGGCGTTGTCCGCCAAGTCTCGCGCCCTGGCCCGCGAGAAGCTGCTCTACGAGGGGCTGCTCGACACCCTGGGTGCCGAGCTGGACGCCCTGCAGGCCAGCGGCCGCGCCCTGGCCGCGCTCGACGTGCTGGCGGCGTTCGCCGAGCGCGCCCTGGCGCTCGATCTGGCGTGTCCGCGGCTCGCCGAGACGCCCGGCCTGACCATCCGCGGCGGACGCCATCCGGTGGTCGAGCACGTCAGTGATGCGCCCTTCGTGCCCAACGACCTGCACCTCGACCGCGAGCGCCACATGCTGGTGATTACCGGCCCCAACATGGGCGGCAAGTCGACCTACATGCGCCAGGCGGCGCTGATCGCCCTGCTCGCCCACAGCGGCAGCTTCGTGCCGGCGGACAGCGCCGAGATCGGCCCGCTGGATCGTATCTTCACGCGCATCGGCTCCAGCGACGACCTGGCCGGCGGGCGCTCGACCTTCATGGTCGAGATGACCGAGACCGCCAGCATCCTGCACAACGCCACCGCCGAGAGCCTGGTTCTGATGGACGAGATCGGCCGCGGCACCAGCACCTTCGACGGCCTGTCACTGGCCTGGGCGAGCGCCGAACATCTGGCGGGCGTGCGCGCCCTGACCCTGTTCGCCACCCATTACTTCGAGATGACCGCGCTGGCCGAGCAGATCGACGGCGTGAGCAATGTGCACCTGACCGCCGCTGAACACGGCGACGGTATCGTCTTCATGCACCGTGTCGAGGAAGGCCCGGCCAGCCAGAGCTACGGCCTGCAGGTGGCCCAGCTAGCGGGGGTGCCCGCCGCCGTGGTCGCCCGGGCCCGCGAGAAGCTCACCGGGCTGGAGCAGCAGGAGATCGACCAGAGCCAGCGCCCGATCCGGGCCGACGACACGGCGCCGGCGCCGCAGCAGCCCGACCTGTTCGCCAGCGCCCGGCATCCGCTGGTCGACGAGCTCGGTGAACTGGCGCTGGACGAGCTCTCGCCACGGCAGGCGCTCGAGCTGCTCTATCGCTGGCGCGAGCGGCTCTAGGCGGCACGGCGAGCGGGCATGACCTCATGCGCAATCGTTCGATCGCCCCGCTTGCCGCTCCCGGCGGGCCGCGACTAGAATGAGCCAACTTAGAATAGGGCCTTATAATAGCCCCGTCATTTATAACCAGCCATGACCGACTGTACCGGACATGTCGGTCGCCTCCGACCCGCCATGATCCGAGGGAGACACCATGACATTCGTCGTCACCGAAAACTGCATCAAGTGCAAATACACCGACTGCGTCGAGGTCTGTCCGGTCGACTGCTTCTACGAAGGGCCGAACTTTCTGGTGATCCACCCCGACGAATGCATCGACTGTGCACTGTGCGAGCCGGAGTGCCCGGCCGAGGCCATCTACTCCGAGGATGAACTGCCCGACGACCAGCAGGAGTTCATCGCGCTCAACGCCGAACTCGCCGAGGAGTGGCCCAACATCACCGAGAAGAAAGATCCGCCGGCCGACGCGACCGACTGGGACGGCAAGCCCGGCAAGAAGCCGCTTCTCGAGCGCTGATCGGTTCCCGCCCCGGGCCCGCCTCGGGGCGGACAGGCAACGAAAAAAGGCGGCCGCTGGCCGCCTGATCCCGAAACAATCCCTTTCGGGCAACATCCTCTGCCCGCTTCCCTCGGCCCCTTCCCTGCCCCGCATGGCGTCCTGCCAGGCGCGACGGACCGTTGTGCATCCCATGGCATTCCACCGTATCCCGCGGCGTCCTGCCTTCGCGAACCGAGTTCGCTTTCCCGTATCCCTCGGACATTTTGCCGCATCGCAGGATTGCCACAACCGGGGTAGCGGACGGCGGCAGCGCGAATGAACCGCAATCCGGACGGAATAAGCCTTAAGAACAATAAGTTAAATCACACAAGGTCCGTGGGCATGCGACATTGCCCACCCCGGCGGACAGGCCGTGTAGGAGATCGCTTACACGCGACATGGATAAGGACTGACAGGCGGGAAGCGCCGCCGGCTGGCCGGCGGCGCGGTGAGACCTGATGGAGCGTTCAGCCCTGGCCCTTGATGGCCTTGAGGCCGGGGTAGCGGGCCTTGTCACCGAGCTGCTGCTCGATCACCAGCAGGCGGTTGTACTTGGCGACACGGTCGCTGCGGCACAGCGAGCCGGTCTTGATCTGGCCGGCGGAGGTCGCCACTGCCAGGTCGGCGATGGTGGTGTCCTCGGTCTCGCCGCTGCGATGCGAGATCACCGCGGTGAAACCGGCGTCCTGGGCCATGCGGATGGCGTCGAGCGTCTCGGAGAGCGAGCCGATCTGGTTGAACTTGATCAGGATGGAATTGCCGATCTGCTCGTCGATACCGCGTTTGAGAATGCGCGTGTTGGTGACGAAGAGGTCGTCGCCGACCAGCTGCACCTTGTCGCCGAGCTTCTCGGTCAGCGCCTTCCAGCCGTCCCAGTCGGACTCGTCCATGCCGTCCTCGATGGAGACGATCGGGTAATCGTCGCACAGCCCGGCCAGGTAGTCGGCGAAGCCGGCGGCGTCGTAGGACTTGCCCTCGCCCGCCAGGTTGTACTGGCCGTCCTGATAGAACTCGCTGGAGGCACAGTCGAGCGCCAGGGTGATGTCCTTGCCCAGGGTATAACCGGCCTGCTCGACGGCCTCCTTGATCACCGCCAGGGCCTCGGCGTTGGACGCCAGGTTGGGCGCGAAGCCGCCTTCGTCGCCTACCGCGGTGGACAGGCCGCGACCCGCGAGCACCTTCTTCAGCGCATGGAAGACCTCGGCGCCCATGCGCAGCGCCTCGCGGAAGTTCGGCGCGCCCACCGGCTGGATCATGAACTCCTGGATGTCGACGTTGTTGTCGGCATGCTCGCCGCCGTTGAGGATATTCATCATCGGCACCGGCATCAGGTACTGCCCCGGCTGGCCGTAGAGCTCGGCGATGTGCGCGTACAGCGGCACGCCCTTGTCCACCGCCGCGGCGCGGGCCGCGGCCAGTGACACGGCGAGGATGGCATTGGCACCGAGGTTCGCCTTGTTGTCGGTGCCGTCGAGCTCGAGCATGGCGTTGTCCAGCGCCCGCTGGTCGCTCGCGTCCATGCCGATGAGCGCCTCGCGGATGCGGCCGTTGACCGCCTCGACCGCCTTGAGCACGCCCTTGCCCAGGTAGCGGCTCTTGTCACCGTCACGCAGCTCCAGGGCCTCGCGGGAGCCGGTGGAGGCCCCGCTCGGGGCACAGGCCACGCCGTGGGCGCCATCGTCGAGCGTCACCTCGGCCTGCACTGTCGGGTTACCCCGGGAGTCGAGGACCTCGAGGGCCTGGATATCGACAATCTTGCTCATCGTGAATCGTCCTTTGTCAGCGTTGAGAGTAGCGGTTTCACGGCTCCGCGATGGTGACCTGTCGCGCGGCAGGCGGTTCAGTCGATCGACAGCGGCGCGAATCCCTTGACCAGCTCATCGAGCGCCTTGAGCTGAGCGAGGAAGGGCTCGAGCCGGTCGAGCGGCAATGCACAGGGCCCGTCGCACTTGGCGTTGTCGGGATCGGGGTGGGCCTCGAGGAACAGCCCGGCCAGCCCCACGGCGACCCCGGCACGCGCCAGCTCGGCGACCTGGGCACGACGCCCGTCGGCGCTGTCGGCGCGACCGCCGGGTCGCTGCAGGGAGTGAGTGACGTCGAAGAACACCGGATGGCCGGTCTGCTTCATGTCACCGAAGCCCAGCATGTCGACCACCAGATTGTTGTAGCCGAAGCTCGAGCCACGCTCGCAGAGAATCACCCGATCGTTGCCGGCCTCGCGGCACTTGTTGATGATGTGGCGCATCTCGTGCGGGGCCAGGAACTGCGGCTTCTTGATATTGATCACCGCGCCGGTGCGCGCCATCGCCACCACCAGGTCAGTCTGGCGGGCCAGAAAGGCCGGCAGCTGGATGACGTCGGCAACCTCGGCCGCCGGCTCGGCCTGCCAGGGCTCATGGACGTCGGTAATCACCGGCACGCCGAAACGTGCCTTGATCTCGGCCAGCCACGCAAGGCCGGTTTCCAGCCCGGGACCGCGAAAGGAGTGGATCGAGCTGCGATTGGCCTTGTCGAAACTGGCCTTGAAGACGTAGGGCATGCCCAGCCGGCGGGTCACGTCGACATAGGTTTCGGCGACCTCGAGGGCCAGCTCGCGGGATTCCAGCACGTTCATGCCGCCGAACAGCATCAGCGGCAACGAATTGCCGGCCCTGAGGCCGGCAAATTCGAGGGTCTTCGGCGTGATGTCGGACATCGGCGCTTCAATCCTGGGTCGGGGACTGGGCGCGCTGGCGCTTGGTCTTCTGCTCCAGCGCGGCGTTGACGAAGCCGGTGAACAGCGGGTGGCCGTCGCGCGGCGTGGAGGTGAACTCCGGATGGAACTGGCAGGCCACGAACCACGGGTGTTCCGGCAGCTCGATCATCTCCACCAGGGAGTTGTCGACGCTCTTGCCGGACACCACCAGCCCGGCCTGTTCGAGCTGCTCGACGAACTGGTTGTTGACCTCGAAGCGGTGACGATGGCGCTCGGTGATCGCATCCATGCCGTAGGCCTCGCGAGCCTTCGAGCCGGCCTGAAGATGGCAGACCTGGCCGCCCAGGCGCATGGTCCCGCCGAGATCGGAGGCCTCGTCGCGCAGCTCGATCCTGCCCTCGGCGTTGACCCATTCGGTGATCAGGCCGACCACCGGGTGCCGCGTATCGTGGGTGAACTCGGTGGAGTTGGCGTCGTCCCAGCCGGCCACGTGGCGGGCGAACTCGATCACCGCCACCTGCATGCCCAGACAGATGCCGAGGTACGGCACACCGTTCTCGCGGGCATAGCGGGCGGTGGCGATCTTGCCTTCCACGCCGCGCTCGCCGAAGCCACCGGGCACCAGGATCGCGTCCTTGCCGGCCAGACGTTCGGTACCGTGGCGCTCGATGTCCTCGGAATCGATATAGTCGATGTTGACCTTGATGCGGGTCTGGATGCCGGCGTGGATCAGCGCCTCGTTGAGCGACTTGTAGGCGTCGAGCAGCTCCATGTACTTGCCGACCATGGCGATGTTGATCGACTTGAGCGGATTGAGCTTGGCGTCGAGCACGTGGATCCACTCGGCCAGATCGGCGGGACCGGCCTCGAGACGCAGCTTGTCGCAGACGATCTCGTCGAGACCGTGCTCGTGGAGCATCAGCGGGATGCGATAGATGGTGTCGGCATCCTGCAGCGGCACCACGGCGCGCTCCTCGACGTTGGTGAACAGCGCGATCTTGCGCCGCTCGCTCTCCTCGAGCTCGACCTCGCTGCGGCAGATCAGGATGTCCGGCTGGATGCCGATCGAGCGCAGCTCCTTGACGCTATGCTGGGTCGGCTTGGTCTTGGTCTCGCCGGCGGTCTTGATGTAGGGCACCAGCGTCAGGTGCATGAATAGCGCGCGGTTGGCACCGACTTCGCTGCGAATCTGGCGAATCGACTCGAGGAACGGCAGCGACTCGATGTCGCCCACCGTGCCGCCGATCTCCACCAGTGCCACGTCGAAGTCCTTGCCGCCCTCGTAGACGCGGCGCTTGATCTCGTCGGTGATGTGCGGAATCACCTGCACCGTGCCACCCAGATAGTCGCCGCGGCGCTCCTTGCGCAGCACGTGCTCGTAGACCCGGCCGGTGGTGAAGTTGTTGCCCTGGGTCATCTTGGTGCGGATGAAGCGCTCGTAATGGCCCAGGTCGAGATCGGTCTCCGCGCCGTCTTCGGTGACGAACACCTCGCCGTGCTGGAACGGGCTCATGGTGCCCGGATCGACGTTGATGTACGGATCCAGCTTGAGCATGGTGGCCTTGAGGCCACGCGCCTCGAGAATCGCCGCCAGCGAGGCCGACGCGATGCCCTTGCCGAGTGAGGACACAACGCCGCCGGTCACGAAGATATATCGTGTCATGGAGAACCTGTTGAAACGTGATCAGTATGGCCTGGAGGGACGAGGCCCGGATGGGACGCCAGAATAGCAGATTCGCCCGGCGCGCTCAATTTGCCCACGCGACCCGCCACGCCCTCCCCGGCGATCACTCCGGGGCAGGCCACCAGCGCGCCATCTCGCCGCCCAGCGGGTCGCGAGCCGGTTGCGACACCTCGGCGATGCGCGCCACCGCGGCGTCGTGCCGGGCCGGGTCGGCACCGATCAGGTCGAGCGTCGGCTGGTCCTCGGGATAGGCGGCCAGCAGCAGGAAGTCCTCGCTGGCGTCGCGCTGGCAGTGCCCGGTGCCGGCGGGCAGCACCAGCACGTCGCCGCGACGCACCTCGACGTCACGTCCCGCCTCGCCGCCCAAGCGCAGCAGCCCCCAGCCGGAGAGCACCCCGAACGCCTCGTGCGCGGTGGAATGGTAATGGTGATAGTCAAACACCTCGCCGCGCCAGCTGGCGGGCCAGCCGCTGGCGGCGAAGCGCGCACCGAAGCGGGCCGCCAGCCGTTCGCGATCGCCACCCTCCGAGCGAGGGACGCGGTGGGCGCGAAACACCAGCGTGGCCAGACGGCTGTTGGGAATCGCGCCGTCATCCGCGAAGTGAAGGCAGTCGGGAATCTCCAGTCCCAGGGCTCCCAGTGTGTCGTCCATGTCGCCGGCCTCCTGTGATCGTCGCCCCGGTCAGTGTATGCCGGGGCGACGACCACCCCCAAGCCGGCGATTCCGGGCCCATGACGACGCCGCCCCCGTCGGGACGGGGGCGGCGTGGAGGGCGGGCGGCGCGCGCCGGCGTTACACGCCGAGGTAGTCGAGGATGCCCTCGGCGGCCTGACGCCCCTCGTGGATGGCGGTGACCACCAGGTCGGAGCCACGCACCATGTCGCCACCGGCGAAGACCTTCTCGTTGCTGGTCTGGAAGGCGAAGCGGCCGCGCTCGGGCGCGGTCACCCGGCCGCGCTCGTCGATCTCGATGCCCTGCTCGGCGAACCAGGGGATGTCGCTGGGCTGGAAGCCGAAGGCGATGATCACCGCGTCGCAGGCCAGCACCTCCTCGGAGCCGGGCACCACCTCGGGGCGCTGGCGGCCGTTCTCGTCGGGCTCGCCGAGGCGGGTGCGCACCAGCTTGACGCCCTCGACCCGCTCCTCGCCGACCACCGCCACCGGCTGGCGGTTGAACAGGAAGTCCACGCCCTCCTCGCGGGCGTTGGCCACCTCGCGCTTGGAACCGGGCATGTTCTCCTCGTCGCGACGGTAGGCGCAGGTCACGCCGGTGGCGCCCTGGCGGATCGCCGTGCGGTTGCAGTCCATGGCGGTGTCGCCGCCGCCCAGCACCACCACGCGGCGGCCCTCCATCGACACGTAGTCGGCGGGGTCCGTCTCGAAGCCCAGGCAGTGGTTGACGTTGGCCACCAGGTAGTCGAGCGCCTTGTAGACACCCGGCAGGTCCTCGCCGGGGAAGCCGCCCTGCATGTACTTGTAGGTGCCCATGCCCATGAACACCGCATCGTACTGCGCGAGCAGGTCGTCGATGGCGACGTCCCTGCCGATCTCGGTGTTCAGGCGGAACTCGACGCCCATCTCCTCGAACACCGCGCGGCGGCGCTCCATGACGTGCTTCTCGAGCTTGAACTCGGGAATGCCGAAGGTCAGCAGGCCGCCGATCTCCGGGTAGCGGTCGTAGACCACCGGCTTGACGCCGTTGCGCACCAGGATGTCGGCGCAGCCCAGCCCCGCCGGGCCGGCGCCGATCACCGCCACGCGCTTGTCGGTCCAGGCCACCTTGGACATGTCCGGGCGCCAGCCCATGGCGAAGGCGGTGTCGGTGATGTACTTCTCCACCGAGCCGATGGTCACCGCGCCGAAGCCGTCGTTGAGGGTGCAGTCGCCCTCGCACAGGCGATCCTGCGGGCACACCCGGCCACACACCTCGGGCAGGGTGTTGGTCCGGTGCGAGAGCTCGGCGGCCTCGAGGATGTTGCCCTCGTTGACCAGCTTCAGCCAGTTGGGAATGTAGTTGTGGACCGGGCACTTCCACTCGCAGTACGGGTTGCCGCAGTGCAGGCAGCGATGCGCCTGGCTGGCCGCCTCGCTGGGCTTGAACGGCTCGTAGATCTCGGCGAATTCCCGGGCCCGCTTGCGCGCATCCTTCTTCTGCGGATCCTGACGGCCGACATCGATGAACTGGAAGTCGTTGTTCAGACGGTTTGCCATGGTCGTCTCTCCTCTCCTATTCGATGGAGCAGCTCACGCTACTCGGGCCGCCGGCGGGATTCGGCGAGCAGGCCGTTGAGGCTTGCCGCCTTGGGCTTGACCAGCCAGAAATGGCGGATGAACTCGGAGAAGTCGTCGAGAATCTCGCGACCGCGGGCGGAGCCGGTCTCGGCGACATACTCCTCGATCACCTCGCGCAGGTGGCGCCGGTAGGCCTCCATGGCTTCGGTATTGATGCGGTGAATCTCCACCAGCTCATGGTTGTACTTGTCGACGAAGGTGCGGTCCTGGTCGAGCACGTAGGCGAAGCCGCCGGTCATGCCCGCACCGAAGTTGACCCCGGTCTCGCCGAGCACGGCGACCAGGCCGCCGGTCATGTACTCGCAGCAGTGATCGCCGGCCCCCTCGACCACGGCATGCACGCCGGAGTTGCGCACCGCGAGGCGTTCGCCCGCGGTGCCCGCGGCGAACAGCTTGCCGCCGGTGGCGCCGTACAGGCAGGTGTTGCCGATGATCGCCGTCTCGTGGGACTTGAAGCGGCTGGCGCGGGGCGGAACGATCACCACCTTGCCGCCGTTCATGCCCTTGCCGACATAGTCGTTGGCATCCCCCTCCAGGTAGAGGTGCAGGCCGCGGGCGTTCCACACCCCGAAGCTCTGCCCCGCCACGCCGGTGAAGCGGGCGACGACCGGCGCCTCCTCGAGGCCGGCCTCGCCGTAGCGCTTGGCGATCTCGCCGGAGGCGCGGGCGCCCACGCTGCGGTCGCAGTTGGTGATGGTGAAGTCGAACTCGCCGCCGGAGCGCGCCTCGATCGCCGGCATCAGCGTCTCCAGTACCTCCTGGTTCTTGGCACCGGGATCGTGCGGCACGTTGCGGCTGACCTGACAGAACTGCGGCGCCTCGGCGGGCACGAAGTCGTTGGTCAGCAGCGGCGTCAGGTCGAGCTTGCGCTGCGCGGCGGTCTCGCCCTCGAGGATCTCGAGCAGGTCGGTGCGGCCGATCAGGTCGGTGAGCCGGCTCACGCCCAGCATGGCCATCAGCTCGCGCACTTCCTCGGCGATGAAGCGGAAGTAGTGCTTGACCATGTCGACAGTGCCACGGAAATGCTCGTCGCGCAGATACTGGTGCTGGGTGGCGACGCCGGTCGCGCAGTTGTTGAGGTGACAGATGCGCAGATACTTGCAGCCCAGCGCGACCATCGGCGCGGTGCCGAAGCCGAAGCTCTCGGCGCCGAGGATCGCCGCCTTGATGACGTCGAGGCCGGTCTTCAGGCCGCCGTCGGTCTGCAGGCGAATCTTGTCGCGCAGGCCGTTGATGCGCAGCGCCTGATGCACCTCGGGCAGGCCCAGCTCCCAGGGCGAGCCGGCGTGCTTGATCGAGGTCAGCGGGCTGGCCGCGGTGCCGCCGTCATAGCCGGAGACGGTGATCAGGTCGGCATAGGCCTTGGCCACGCCGGTGGCGATGGTGCCGATGCCCGGCTCGGAGACCAGCTTCACCGACACCTGGGCGTCCGGGTTGACCTGCTTGAGATCGAAGATCAGCTGCGCCAGGTCCTCGATCGAGTAGATGTCGTGGTGCGGCGGCGGCGAGATCAGCGTCACGCCGGGCACCGAGTAGCGCAGCCGGGCGATCAGCTCGTTGACCTTGCCGCCGGGCAGCTGGCCGCCCTCGCCGGGCTTGGCGCCCTGGGCGACCTTGATCTGCAGCACCTCGGCGTTGACCAGATAGGCCGGCGTGACGCCAAAGCGCCCGGAGGCGATCTGCTTGATCTTCGACGAGCGGATGGTGCCGTAGCGCGCCGGATCCTCGCCGCCCTCGCCGGAGTTGGAGCGCCCGCCGGTCTCGTTCATCGCCTGGGCCAGCGCCTCGTGGGCCTCCGGACTCAGCGCGCCGAGACTCATGCCGGCGCTGTCGAAGCGCGGCAGCAGGTCCTCGACCGGCTCGATGTCGTCGAGCGGCAGCGGCTCGGGGGCCGGCTTGAGGGTCAGGAGATCGCGGATGGTCGCCACCGGGCGCTCGTTGACCAGCGCCGCGAACGTCTTCCACTTGGCGTAGTCGCCCTGCTGAACCGCCTCCTGCAGCGCCTTAACGATGTCCGGGTTGTAGGCGTGGTACTCGTGGTTGTGGACGTACTTGACCAGCCCGCCCTGATGGATGCCCTTGCGCGGGATCCAGGCGTCACGGGCCAGCAGCTCCTGCTGGAGCTGCAGCTCGGCGAAGCCGGTGCCCTCGATGCGTGACATCATGCCCGGGAAGCACAGGTCCATGATCTCGGAGGACAGCCCCACCGCCTCGAACAGCTGCGAGCCGCGATAGGAGGCCAGCGTCGAGATGCCCATCTTGGAGAGGATCTTGTAGAGCCCCTTCTGCAGCCCCTTGCGATAGTTCTCGCGGGTGTCCGCCGGGTTGCCGGTGAGCTCGCCGCTGCGGTGCATGTCGGCCATCACCTGGTAGGCCAGGTAGGGATAGATCGCCGTGGCACCGACCCCGAACAGCACCGCCATCTGGTGAGCGTCGCGGGCGTAGCCGGTCTCGACGACCAGGTTGACCCGCGGGCGCAGCGCCAGGCGGCCCAGGTGATGATGCACCGCTCCGGTGGCCAGCGCCGCATGGATCGGCAGCTTGCCCTTCTCCAGCTCGGCGTCGGAGAGTACCAGCAGCACGACACCCTCGCGCACCGCCCGCTCGGCCTGTTCGCACAGCGCCAGCAGCGCCTGCTTGAGGGTCGCCTGCTCTGGGTCGTAGGACAGCGGCAGCGTCTGGCTGCGGAAGGCCGGGTCCTCCTGGGTCACCAGCGCGGTGAACTTGCGCGGCGACAGGACCGGCGTGGTCAGGATGATGCGGTTGGCATGCTCGGGCGTCGCCTCGAATACGTTGAGCTCGGCACCGATGCAGGTCTCCAGCGACATCACGATCGCCTCGCGCAGCGGGTCGATCGGCGGATTGGTGACCTGGGCGAACTTCTGCCGGAAGTGGTCGGTGAGCAACCGGCTCTGGCGCGACAGCACCGCCATCGGCGTGTCGTCGCCCATCGACCCGACCGCCTCCTGGCCACTCTCGGCGAGCGGGCGCAGCAGCTGGTCACGCTCCTCGAAGGTGACCTGGAACATCTTCTGGTGGACGTTCAGGACGTCGCGGTCGAAGGGCTGGAAGCGCGCCAGCTCGGTGAGTGCGGACTCCAGGTAGTGGGCGTGCTCCTTGAGCCAGCGCTTGTAGGGGTAGGCGGACTTGAGGCGGCTGTCGACGTCGGGGGTGTGCAGCACCTCGCCGGTCTCGGTGTCGATGCCGAGCACCTGGCCGGGGCCCACGCGGCCCTTGGCCACGACGCTCTCCGGGGCATAGTCATGCACGCCGATCTCGGAGGACAGGGTGATGTAGCCGTTGTCGGTGATCACCCAGCGCGCCGGGCGCAGGCCGTTGCGGTCGAGCATGCACACCGCGTGGCGACCGTCGGTCATCACCAGGCCGGCCGGGCCGTCCCACGGCTCCATGTGCATGGAGTTGTATTCGTAGAAGGCGCGCAGCTCGCCGTCCATGGTCTCGACGTTCTGCCAGGCCGGCGGCACCATCATGCGGATGGCGTTGTACAGATCCATGCCGCCGGTGAGCAGCACCTCGAGCATGTTGTCCATGCTCGAGGAATCGGAACCCACGGTGTTGACGATCTCGTCGAGCTCGGTGATGTCGGGCAGCAGCTCGCTGACGAAGTTTTCCTTGCGCGAGTTGGCCCAGCCGCGGTTGGCCTCGATGGTATTGATCTCGCCGTTGTGGGCGAGGAAGCGGAACGGCTGGGCCAGCGGCCAGCGCGGCGCGGTATTGGTGGAGAAGCGCTGGTGAAAGACGCAGATCGAGGTCTCCAGGCGCTCGTCGCCGAGGTCGTGATAGAAGGTCGGCAGGTCCACGGGCATCATCAGCCCCTTGTAGGACACCACCTTCGACGACAGCGAGCAGACATAGAAGTCCTCCTCGTCGCGCAGGGCTTCCTCGGCCAGGCGGCGGGCCATGAACAGGTCGACGTTGAAGGCCTGATCGAGGCGGTCGTCGCTGGGCTCGACGAAGATCTGGCGGATGCGCGGCAGACACTCCCGCGCCATCGGGCCGCAGACTTCGGGGTCGACCGGCACGTCGCGCCAGCCGCGCACGCGGACATGGCGCTTGCCGAGTTCGGCTTCCAGCGTCTCGCGAGCCCGCATCTCGCGATCATCGTCGTCGGGCAGGAAGACGCAGCCCACGGCGAAGCGCGCGCCGAGCTCGACCCCCAGCGAATCCCGCGCCAGGGCGCGCATGAAGTCGACCGGCATCTTGAACAGCAGGCCGCAGCCGTCGCCGGTCTTGCCATCGGCGGCGATGCCGCCGCGGTGCGTCATGCACGTCAACGACTCGATGGCGGTTTTCAGCAGGTCGTGGCTGGCCTGGCCCTCCATGTGCGCAATCAGGCCGAAGCCACAGTTGTCGCGGAATTCGCCAGGCTGGTGGAGACCTCTCATCATGGGCGTGCCTCGCAGTAATCCAGATCTTGTGTCCATCCAGAAAGCATGATATTTTTAAAAGTTATTTTCTTGTTATTTGGCCCGCTAAACGGGCCGCTTTCTGACGTGAAAAGGCCGACCAGAATAGCCACTCTCGCCTGCCGGCGCAATTCTCGCACCGACATTCCGCACCCATAAACCGCCGAAAAAACGCGACCTTAGCGCACAGCTTCGAAAAAACCCCAGCCCTGTCAAAGGCTTAGAATCGAATCCCGAAAACTCTGGCGCGCCTCGCTGCCAGCCGTTCTGTCGACAATCTTCCCCATGCCAATCCTGCATGAGTCATGCGAATGCTGACAGAACCCCCCGACCGACAGGCACAAAAAAACCCGCTCCAGGAGCGGGCTTGCGGTGCCGCCGGGCCGGTGCGAGTCAGGCACGCGGATAGGCGTCGATGAAGGCGGCCAGTTCGGCCGGCGGGGTCGCATCGTGCAGACAGGCATCGCCCAATGCCTGCAGCAGCACCAGGCGAATGCGATCGTCGAGATTCTTCTTGTCGAGGCGCATGCGGACGATGAACGCCTCGGCATCCATGGCCGCCGGCGCCGCCACGGGCAGCCCGGCCGCGTCGAGCACGGCCTCGACACGCGCCACGTCGTCCGCCTCGAGCCAGCCCAGCCGGTGAGACAGCGCGGCGGCCATGGCCATGCCGGCACCCACCGCCTCGCCGTGCAGCCAGACGCCGTAGCCCTGGTGCGCCTCGATGGCATGGCCGAAGGTGTGGCCCAGATTGAGCAGCGCGCGCACGCCCTGCTCGGTCTCGTCCTCGGCCACTACCTCGGCCTTGATCGCACAGCTGCGGCGGATCGCCTCGCCGAGGGCCGTGTCGTCCAGCCCGCGCAGCGCCGGCATTTGCGCCTCGAGCCAGCCGAGGAAGTCGCGATCGCGGATCAGCCCGTACTTGATCACCTCGGCCAGCCCCGCCGAGAGCTCGCGCCCGGGCAGCGTACGCAGCGTTGCAGTGTCGATCAGCACCGCCCGCGGCTGCCAGAAGGCACCGATCATGTTCTTGCCGCGCGGGTGATTGACACCGGTCTTGCCGCCCACCGAGGAGTCGACCTGGGAGAGCAGCGTGGTCGGCACCTGGATGAACGCCACGCCGCGCTGGTAGCAGGCGGCGGCGAAGCCGGTCATGTCGCCGATGACCCCGCCACCCAGCGCGACCAGCGTGCAGCGCCGATTGAAGCCGGCGGCCAGCAGGGCATCCCAGATGCGCTCCACGCTGGCCAGGGTCTTGGTCGCCTCGCCATCGGGCAGCACCACCTCGCGGACCTCGAGGTCGGCGTCGAGCCCGCGCTTGAGCGTCTCGAGATACAGCGGCGCGACCGTCTCGTTGGTGACGATCATCACCTGCCGGCCGGCCAGATGCGGGCACAACCGCCCCGGCTCACCGAGCAGGCCGGCGCCGATGTGGATCGGGTAGCGCCGCTCGCCGAGCTCGACGTTCAGGGTCCGCACGCGGGAGTCGCCGTCTTGGCTCATGGAGTCACACCTTGGTCTGCAGCGGGTCGACGAGGCGCTCGACGCGCTTGAGGATTTCATTGACCACCGAACGCGGCCCGCGCCGGTCGGTGCGGATGACCAGATCGGCGGTGGCGCGATACAGCGGATCGCGGCGCTCGAACAGCTCGGCGAGCACCGCCCGCGGGTCCTTGTTGCGCAGCAGTGGCCGGTTGCGGTCCTTGGCGGTGCGCTTGAGCTGCTGATCGACGCTGGTCTGCAGATAGATCACGGTGCCGCGCTCGCGCAGCGCCCGGCGGTTGGCCTCGTTCATGACCGCGCCGCCACCGGTGGCCAGCACGATGCCGTCGAGCCCGGTGAGCTCGTCGATCATCTGCACCTCGCGTTCGCGAAAGCCGGCCTCGCCCTCGATATCGAAGATCCAGGGGATATCCGCGCCACAGCGAGCCTGTATTTCATGGTCGCTGTCGTAGAAATCGCGCTGCAACTCGGACGCCAGAAGGCGGCCGATGGTGCTTTTGCCGGCCCCCATGGGGCCGACCAGAAAGAGATTGGGAAAACCCTGCATCAGCGAATCGCCAGATTGTCCTCGATGATCTTCGGGGTGATGAAGATCAGCAATTCTACCTTTTCATTGCTCTGTTCGGTATAGCGGAACAGCTTGCCGAGCACCGGCAGGTCACCGAGCAGGGGGGTCTTGTAGAGATTGTGCAGCTGTTCGGTGGTGAGAATGCCGCCCAGCACCACCGTTTCGCCGTTGTTGACCAGCACCTGGGTCTGGATCTGATTGGTGTCGATGGCCGGTGCGCCATTGAACTGGGTGTTGGCAACATCGTCGTTGTTGATGGTCAGATCCATGATGATGCGATCGTCGGGAGTGATCTGCGGCGTCACCTCCAGCGACAGCACCGCCTCCTTGAACTCGACGTTGGTCGCCCCGCTCGAGGTGGATTCCTGATAGGGAATTTCCTGGCCCTGCTTGATCATCGCCGGCTGCTGGTTGGCGGTGATCACCTTGGGCTGGGAGATGGTCTGGCTCTTGCCCTCGCTCTCCAGGGCCCGCAGCTCCAGATCCAGCAGCACGTCGCCGGACAGGTAACCGAAGTTGAACGACGAACCGGGGTTGGCCGCGCTGCCCAGGTCCACGGCCAGGCCACCGTAGGCACGCCCCGTGCCGGTGGTGGCGGTATTGACCACATCGTTGCCGGTGCCGGACGGCTGGTTGTTGGAGGTCACACCCCAGTTGACCCCCAGCTCCCGGGCCGCCTTGTCGCGGGCGATGACGATCCGCGCCTCGATCTGCACCTGGCGCACCGGGATATCCAGCTGATTGATGGTGTCGCGGATCTGCTCGATCTGTTCGGCGGTCTCCTGGACGATCAGGGTATTGGTGCGCTCGTCGACACTGATCCGGCCCCGCTCCGAGAGCAGGCCCAGGCCGTTGTCGCCGCGCAGCAGCGTGGCCAGCTGCGCGGCCTTGGCATAGCGTACCGGAATGTAGGCGGTGGTCAGCGGCGCCAGCGCCTGCTGTTGCTGGCGCGCCTCGAGTTCCTGGCGCTCCATGGCCGCCAGCTCGTCGGCCGGCGCCACCATCAGCACGCTGCCGACGCGCCGGCTGTCCAGCCCGTGGCTCTTGAGCACCAGGTCCAGCGCCTGATCCCAGGGCACGTCCTGCAGGTTGAGGGTCACACTACCCTGCACGCTATCGCTGGCCACCACGTTGAGCCCGGTGTACTCGCCGATGATCGACAGCACCTCGCGCACCTTGATGTCCTGGAAGTTGAGCGTGATCTTCTTGCCAGTGTAGGGGAATTGCTGCTTCTGCTGTTCGCGCTGCGCCGCCTGGCTGACCGGCCGCGCCTCGATGGTCAGCTGCCGGCCGCTCTGGGTCGACACCATGGCGTAGTCACCGCGGGTCTCGATGCGCAGCCGGGTACCGTCGCCGTCGCTGGCCGGCACCACACGCTGCATCGGCGTGCCGAAGTCGCCGACATCGAGCACCTGATTCCACTCGGCGGGCAGCTCGACCCGGCCCAGCGTCGCGACGATGTGGCCGCCTTGCTCGCTGACATCGGCCGCCACCCCCGCACGGTCGAAGCTCACCACCAGGCGGCCGGCGCCGTCCGCGCCGCGCCGGAAGTCGATATTGTCGATCGTCGGCGCTCCCGAGACCGACGTGTGCCGGGCGCTCCCGGACGAGCCACTTGCGGCGCGTCGCGCCGCGTCCCGGCCCAGCGTCAGCACCAGCGTCCTGCCCTGTTCGTGGGTGGCGTAGGGCAGCGGCTGATCGAGATTGAAGACCAGCCGCGTGCGCTCGCCCGCCGACAGGGCGACGACATGATCGACCCCTGCCATGCCCAGATCGAAGCGCCGCCGATCGAGCCGGCTGACGGTGTCCATCAGATCGATGGCCAGACGCGGCGGCGAGCCGACCCGATAGCCGCGCACCTCGGGCACCTGGTCGTCGAAGTGCAGCCGCACGTCGAGCTGGCCGTCGCTGCGCTGCTCGAACGACAGATCGGTGAGCGTCGACGCCGCCATGACCGGCAGGGCCAGCAGCACGAGGGCGGCGCTCAGCAGTCCGCGAATCAAAGCCTTCATGGGATCCTCTCGTCACCTCGCGACGCCGCCCCGCTCCGGGGCGGCGTCGTGTCGTCGTGGTTCGTGTCGCCACCGCCCAGCGACAGCGTCTGCCAGCGTTCGTCCCAGCCCTGCCCGCCGTCGGCCACCAGCTCCACCAGGCGTACCCGGCCGTCATCGATGGCGACGATGCGCCCGAAGTCCGTGCCCAGGTGCGCGCCCACGCCCAGCGAATGCACCTTGCCGGCGGGGTCGCGCACCAGAGCGACGTGGCGCTCGCCGATCGACAGGGTGCCGACCAGGGTCAGGGCGTCCAGGGGAAAGCGCTCCAGCGCCTCCTTGGGCCGCGACAGGTCCGGCGTCAGGTCGCCGCTGCCGGAGGCGGCGCTGCGGGTGTCCGGCCGCTCGGGACGGAACGGGCTGCGGGCATCCGCCTGTTCGTAGGCCACCGGACGATACTCGGGGGTGTCGGGCAGCGCCGGCAGCTTGCCGCTGGGGCGATCGCGCAGCGTGGCCAGCCTGGCGTCCAGCGCGTCGAGCCGAGCGTCGCCGCAGCCGGCCAGCGCAGCCAGCAGCACGCCCAGCAACAAAAGGCGTTGCGCCCTCATGAGCCGCCCTCCGCCGTGTCGGCCGACTCGCCCGCCTCCTGCGCCCGGTGGTTGTAGGTCTTGGCCAGCATCGAGAGCTTGAGGGTGCCCTGCTCGTCCACCGGCGTCAGGGTGAAATCGTGCAGCGTGACGATACGCGGCAGGGCAGCGACGCCGGACAGGAAGGCGGCGATACGATGGTAGTCGCCCTCCACCTGAATGGAGAACGGCTGCTCGATGTAGTAGGCCTTCTCGACCGGCGTCTGCAGGCGGATGACGTCGATGGTCAGGTGATGCTGCCGGGCGGTATCGCTGATGTCATCGAGCAGCGACGGCACCTCGGCGCCGGTAGGCAGCATCTTCAGCAACGTGTCCATGCGCGTTTCCAGGGTCTGCATCTGGCGGCGCATGGCGGGCAGGTTGGCCGCCTGGTAGGCCTTGGTCTCGTACTGCGCGAGCAGGGCGTGCTCCTGCTGCCGGGCCTGCTCGAGGCGGTCCAGCCGCGGTGCGGCCACGAAGTGATATCCCAGCCAGAACAGCACCAGCCCCACCAGCAGGCAGGTCAGCACCTGCAGCGATACCGGCCAGTTGCCCGCCTCGCGCAGGTCCAGCTCGCGCCAGTCCACCTCGCGCAGCCGCCGCCATTCCGCCGCCAGCCTCATAGGGATTCCTCCGTGTCCGCGCTCCGGGACGCCGGGCGCTTGTCCACGAGCCGCTCGTCCACGCTCAGGCTGAACGCCCGCCAGCCGTCCTCGGCGGCCTGCACTTCCGAAAGCGTCGGCACGCCGAAGACCGGGCTCGCCTCGAGCGCGCGCATCTGCGCGGACACCTGTCGGTTGGTACGCGCCTTGCCGCTCAGGCGCAGCATGTCGCCCTCGCGCTCGAGCCGGGTGTAGTAGACGCCGTCCTGCAGGCTGGCGGCGAGCTGGTTGAAGACTCGCACCGTCTGCGGCCGGCTGAACTGCAGTTGGCGGATCAGGTCGATCTGGGTCAGCATTCGCTCGCGTGTCTCGCGGAAGTCGCTCAGGGTCGAGATGTCCTGATCGAGCCGGCGTGCCTGCGCCTGAATGTAGTCGTTGCGCCGCTGCTGGCTGTCGAGGCGCTGCTGGTAGAGCGTGGCCACGCCCCAGGCACCGGCGACGGCCAGCAGCGTGACCAGCCCGAGAATCACCAGAAAGCGCCGGTTGCGACGCTCGCGGCGCGCCTCGCGCCACGGCAGCAGGTTGATCTCGATGCTCATGTCCCGGCCCTCATCGCCAGCCCGCAGGCGGTGAGCATCGCCGGCGCGTCGCTGGCCAGGGCGTGAATGTCGATGCGCGAATGGATCGCCATCCGCGCGAAGGGGTTGGCGACCTCGATGGTCAGGCCGCTGTCTTCGGCCAGACGCTCGCGCAGCCCGGGAATCACGCTCGAGCCGCCGGCCAGGATCAGCCGGCTCACGGCCGGGTGCCGGCCCGCGGTATAGTAGAGCTGCAGCGAGCGGCCGATCTGCTGGATCAGCGTCTCGATGAAGGGCGTCAGCACCTCGCCCTGATAATCCTCGGGCAGCCCGCCGCGCTTCTTGGCCAGCCCCGCCTCCTCGAAGCTCAGCCCGTAGCGGCCGCGAATCGCCTCGGTCAGCTGACGCCCGCCGAACACCGTGTCCCGGCTGAAGATGATGCGGTCGCCGCGCAGCACGTGAAAGGCGTTCATGTTGGCGCCGATGTCCACCAGGGCCACGGCGGGCTCCTCGTCCACCGCCGGCAGCTGGTGGCGCAGCTCGCCGAAGGCGCGCTCCATGGCGAAGGTCTCGACGTCCACCGCCGCCGGCTCCAGTCCCGCCTGCATCACCGCCTCGGTCAGCTGGCCGACATCCTGCTGACGACAGGCCACCAGCAGCACGTCCTGCTGGTCGCCGAACCGCTCGTTCAGCCCCAGCCGCTGGAAATCGAAGGCCACCTCATTGAACGGAAACGGAATGTGCTTGTCCGATTCCAGCTGAATGCGGGCCTCGATCTCGTCGTCGCTCAACGAGGCCGGCAGGGTCAGGGTCTTGGTGATGGCCGCGCTGGCGGGCACCGCCACCGCGACCCGCCGCGAATGGGGCTGGGCATGATCGACGGCGCGCTTGATCGCCTCGACGACATCCTCCATGCGGCGGATACGGCGCTCGACCACCGCGCCTTCGGCGAGCGGGCGCACGGCATAGCTGTCGACACGGAAGTGCTGGCGGCCCGGCCGGAGCTCGAGCAACTTCACCGTGGCCGAGGTGATATCGATACCGATCAGCCCCTTGCCGGACTGGCTCAACCCGAACAATGATGGTCCTCTGCGCGATGCGGTGATTATGGTTGTCATGCTGCAGTATCAGGCGTCTCGCCCGAGGCCACGAGACTACCTGATATACAGGCCATTTACACACGGCTCGCGGGGTCGCCCTTCAACGCTGGCCGGTCGTTCGCCGGATTCCTATAATGCGCTGCTCAAGGGATTGAACGCGCGCATCGCGGCCGACCGCCACCCGTACACCATGGATATCGCCCTTTCATGAAGCTTCTCAAACGCCTGCTGACCTCGACCCTGTGGTTCTTCGTGTCACTCGGCGCCGCCAGCCTCCTCGCCGTGATCGGCGCGGCGCTCTACTTCGCGCCCGGCCTGCCCGACGTCCACCAGCTGCAGGGCTACGAGCTTCAGACACCGCTGCGCGTCGTCACCCGGGACCACCAGCTGATCGGCGAATTCGGCGAGCAGCGCCGCCGCCCGGTCGACTACAGCGCCATCCCCCAGGACATGGTCGAGGCCTTCCTGGCCGCCGAGGACGCCAGCTTCTTCGAGCACCCCGGCGTCGATCCCAAGGGGCTCGTCCGCGCCGCACTGGAGCTCGTCACCCACGGCGGCAACATCCAGTCCGGCGGCAGCACCATCACCATGCAGGTGGCGCGCAACTACCTGCTGACGCTCGACCGCACCTTCACCCGCAAGATTCGCGAGATCCTGCTGTCGCTGCAGATGGAACAGATCCTCTCGAAGGACCAGATCTTCGAGCTCTACGTCAACAAGATCTACCTGGGCAACGGTGCCTACGGCATCGGGGCCGCCGCCAAGATCTATTACGACAAGCCGCTGGGTGAACTTACCCTGGCCGAGAAGGCGATGATCGCCGGGCTGCCCAAGGCGCCCTCCGCGCTCAATCCGCTGGCCAACCCGGAGCGCTCGCTGATCCGTCGCAACTGGATCCTCTATCGCATGCGCGAGCTGGGCTATATCGATCAGGCTGCCTATCAGCAGGCCGTGCAGGAACCGATCAGCGCACGCCAGCACGACACCCAGGTGGATGTCCAGGCGCCTTATGTCGCCGAGATGGCGCGCCAGTTCGCGGTCAACCACTTCGGCAAGGAAGACGCCTACTCCGGCGGCTACACCATCACCACTACGCTCGACGGCCGGCTGCAGCAGGATGCCCGCCAGGCACTCATCGAGGGCCTGATCGAGTACGATCGCCGCCACGGCTGGCGCGGTCCCGAACAGACCGACATCCCGCCCAGCCTGGTCGAGGCTCAGGACCAGACTCAGAAGAGCGGGCTCGAGGAGGAGCTTTCGGCCTCCCCCGAGGTCAGGAAGACCGCCCGCCAGGCGGCCCAGAGCAGTCAGGCCAAGGTCGAGGGCGTGGACGGCGACGTCAGCAACTGGCTGAAGGTGCTGCAGCGCACCCCCGCCTACGGCCCGCTGAAACCGGCCGTCGTGGTGGCCAGCGAAGGCCGCGAGATGCGCGTGCTGACCCGCGACGGCAAGGTCGAGACCATCGGCTGGGACGGCCTCAAGTGGGCGCGTGAATACCACAGCCCCAAATGGCGCGGCGACGTGCCCGCCAACGCCGGGGACATCGCCAAGCGCGGTGCGCTGGTGCGCGTCATGCAGACCGACGACGGTGACTGGCGGCTGGCCCAGCAGCCCGGCGCCGAGGCGGCGATCGTGGTGCTCGACCCGCAGACCGGAGCCATCCGCGCCCTGCAGGGCGGTTTCAGCTTCGACGCCAGCAAGTTCAACCGGGCGACCCAGGCCCAGCGCCAGGTCGGTTCCAACTTCAAGCCGTTCGTCTATCTGGCCGCCCTGCAGGAGGGCGGCATGACCGCCGCCACCATCATCAACGACGCCCCGGTGGTGATGGAGCAGTTCAGCGGCGACGACTGGCGCCCCGAGAACGCCGAGGGCGAGTTCCTCGGCCCCACCCGGCTGCGCGTCGGCCTGTACCAGTCGCGCAACCTGGTGACCATCCGCATCCTGCAGTCGCTGGGACTCGAGAAGGCCCTGACCTTCCTCGAGAACTTCGGCTTCGACAAGGCACGCCTGCCCCAGGGCCTGTCGCTGGCGCTGGGCAGCGCCTCGCTGACCCCGCTGGAGGTGGCCAACGCCTACGCGATTCTCGCCAACGGCGGCTTCAAGGTCTCGCCCTGGTACATCCAGCGGGTCAACAAGACCGATTCCGATCAGCCGATTCTCGAGACCACCCCGCAGGTCGCTTGCCGCGACTGCGCCGAGGACGCCACGCAGACACAGATCGACGGCAAGACCTACCCGCTCGCCCCGCGGGTGGTCGACCCCGATGCGCTGTACATCCTGCGC
The DNA here is from genome assembly GCF_010993675.1 of Modicisalibacter sp. 'Wilcox'. Taxonomy (NCBI): domain Bacteria; kingdom Pseudomonadati; phylum Pseudomonadota; class Gammaproteobacteria; order Oceanospirillales; family Halomonadaceae; genus Modicisalibacter; species Modicisalibacter sp. 'Wilcox'. The sequence goes on along the minus strand of NZ_WNXF01000011.1, from coordinate 5,534 downwards.
GACATCATGCGTGACGTGATCGAGAAGGGCACCGGCCGCGGCGCCCTGGACTTGAACCGCGGCGACATCGTCGGCAAGACCGGCACCACCAACGATCAGCGCGACGCCTGGTTCTCGGGCTTCAACTCGCGGCTGGAAACCACCGTCTGGGTGGGCAAGGACGACAACTCGAGCACCGGCGAGTACGGCTCCCAGGCCGCCCTGCCGATCTGGAAGAAGTTCATGGGCCCGGCGCTCAAGGGCACCCCGGAAGCCGCCCCGGAACAGCCCGAGGACATCGTCACCGCCCGCATCGATCCCCATACCGGCCAGCGTCTGCACGACGACCAGCCCGGCGGCATCGAGGAAATCTTCCGCAAGGAGAACCTGCCGGACTTCGCGCCGCGTCGCATCGACCAGCAGCTCGAGGACAGCAGCGGCGCCCAGGGCACCGGCACCTACGAAGCCATCTTCTGATACGAGGGCAACGGGCCCGTCCGGGCCCTGCCACTCTCCACCGGGGCGGCGTCGCGTTCACGCACGGCGCCACTCCGGCACAGTCGCAATTACAGGAGCCCCGACATGTCGTGGCGAACCCGCTTGTGGCGCACAGCGCTCCCGGGCGTGGGGCTGGCACTGCTGGTGGCGACGCCACCGGTACTGGCAGAGGAATCACTGTTCTACGCACCGCCCCGGCCCGGCGACGACACGCCCGAGTTCAGCGGCCAGGCCGAGCTGGGCTACACCAACCTCTCCGGCAACACCGACAGCGAGACGCTGATCGCCAAGGGGCGGCTGACCTGGATCACCGGCACGCTGACCCACACCCTGCGCGGCGAGACCCGCCAGGTGAAGGAGAACGGCAATGCCAGCGCCGAGCAGTACCTGGCGGCCGGCCGTGAACGCTACGATCTCGACGGCCCGCACTACCTGTTCGGCTTCACGCGCTGGGAAAAGGACCGCTTCAGCGGCTACGACTACCAGTTCACCACCATCATCGGCTACGGCCGGCAGCTGCTCGCGGGGCCGACCCACACGCTGTCGCTCGAGGCCGGTCCCGGCTACCGCCATGACGCACTGGCAAACGGCACCGACAAGGACCTGGCCGTGGGCTACGGCGCCCTGGACTACCAGTGGCAGTTCAGCGAAGGCTCGAACTTCCAGCAGGAACTCTCCGTCGAGGGCACCGACGCCAACGTCACCACGCGGGTGTTCTCGGCGATCACCGCCCAGCTCAATGCCCACCTGGCCCTGCGCCTCTCCCACGAGATCAAGAACAACTCCAACCCGCCCGAGGCCAGTGCCTCCGACACCGACCTGACCACCGCGGCCTCGCTGCTCTACCGCTGGTAGAAACGCCGACAGCCGGCACAGGGCCGGCTGTCGGAGGGGGCAGGCGAGGCGCCGCGGCGGGATCAGCCGTAGACGTCGGCCACGCTCTCCAGCGGATAGTGCGCCGGGTAGGAGCGCCGCGCCACGCCGGTATCCACCGCCGCCTGGGCGACCGCCGAGGAGACCCGGTCGAGCAGCCGCGCATCCAGCGGCGTGGGGATGATGTAACCGCGTCCGAACGACAGCGACTCCACCTCGTAGGCGTCGAGCACCGCCTGCGGCACCGGCTCGCGCGCCAGATCCTTGATGGCGTTCACCGCGGCGATCTTCATCGCCTCGTTGATGCAGGTCGCGCGCACATCCAGCGCCCCGCGGAAGATGAACGGGAAGCCCAGCACGTTGTTGACCTGGTTGGGATAGTCGGAACGCCCGGTGGCCATGATCACGTCGTCGCGGGTCTCATGGGCGACCTCCGGATGGATCTCCGGATCGGGGTTGGAGCAGGCGAAGACCACCGGATTGGCGGCCATCCGGCGCAGCTGATCGGGCGAGAGCAGGTTGGGGCCGGACAGGCCGACGAACACGTCGGCGCCGTCGATCGCCTCGTCCAGGGTGCGCTTGTCGGTCTCGGTGGCGAACATCGCCTTGTACTGGTTGAGATCGTCACGGCCGCTGTGGATTACGCCCTTGCGGTCGAGCATGAAGATGTTCTCGGCCTTCGCCCCGCAGGAGACCAGCAGCTTCATGCAGGCGATGGCCGCCGAGCCGGCGCCCAGGCAGACGATCCGCGCCTCCTCCAGCGACTTGCCGGCGATGTCCAGCGCATTGAGCATGCCCGCCGCGGTGACGATGGCGGTGCCGTGCTGGTCGTCGTGGAACACCGGGATGTTGCACTGCTCGATCAGCGCGCGCTCGATCTCGAAGCATTCCGGCGCCTTGATGTCCTCGAGGTTGATGCCGCCCCAGGTGTCGGCGATGCGCGTCACGGTGTCGATGAACGCCTGCGGGCTCTCGGCGTCGACCTCGATGTCCACCGAGTTGATGCCGGCGAAGCGCTTGAACAGCACCCCCTTGCCCTCCATGACCGGCTTGCTGGCCAGCGGCCCCAGATTGCCCAGGCCGAGAATCGCGCTGCCGTCGGAGATGACCGCCACCAGGTTGCCCTTGCCGGTGTAGCGGTAGGCGTTCTCGGGGTCCCTGGCGATTTCGCGGCACGGCTCCGCCACGCCCGGGCTGTAGGCCATGGCGAGGTGCTTGGCGGAGTCGGTCGGCTTGGTGATCTCGACGGACAGCTTTCCGGGGATCGGTTGGGCGTGATAGTCAAGCGCCGCTTGCTTCTTGGCGTCGGTCATGCTCGGTATCCGGTCGGTCATGGGATGTGCCGGCCAGAATATAGAAAAAAGTCTAATCGAACAACTCGACTCAACTTGCTGTTATGGAAGGGATTTAATCAACAGTTTGAAATAGTTTCCAGTTATTCGAAAAGCATTATACCTGGTCCGTCAGGCATAATGCGAAGCTTATCCCGGTCCGGCGAACGCCTACGCCGTCGCATCGGGCGACTGCCGATTGCCCTGCTCGTGGCGGGCGATGGCCGCATCCCCCTGCTGCGCCAGGGCCTCGAGCCGATCGATCTGCGTATCGAGCCGCGGCAGCGCCTCGCGCCGGTAGCGGGCGACATCGTCGAGCGCCGCCATCACGTCGCTGAAGGCCTCCGTCAGCGCCTGCTGGTCGAGCATCGCCGACGAGGCGCGGGTCTGGATCTCCACGCCCTGGCTGCGCAGCGCCCGGGCGGTGCCGGCTATCATCGACGAGGTGGCGCTGTTGAGCGCCTCGACGCGGTCCAGCACCAGGCGCTGGTTGGCCAGCGCCAGCGCCACGGTGACCGCCACGTTGAGGGCGGCGACGGTGACATTGATGGCCCGGTCGACGCCGCGCATCAGCTCGCGGTTGTTGCGGATCACCACCTCCAGCGCCAGCACCCCCTGCTGGCTCACCGCGCGCTGCTGCTGCAGGTCGACCAGCCGCTGGCGCAGCGGAAACAGCAGCTCCTCCTCGATGAAGGCCCGCTGCGGGTCGGCCTCGTCCAGCGCCAGGCTTCGCCGCTCGAGGCGTTCGTCGATCAGCCGCCCCAGCGCGACCTGTTGGTCGAGCTGCCCGAGGGTCTCGCGCAGCGCCGTCTGGTCGTCGGAGAGGGTCAGGTTGTCGCGCCGCAGCATGTCGCGCCCGCCCTCCAGGTCGTGGATGATGGCGTCGAGCGCCTGCTGGGCGTTCTCGAACTTCTGGAAGTAGCGGGTCAGCCGGCTGCCCACGCCGGGCAGCCGCGCCATCAGCTTGTCCCAGCGCCCGCCGCCCAGCGAATGGTGCTGCGGATCCAGCGCCGTCATGCGCTCGCGCAACTGCAGCAGCGACGCGGCCACCGGGCCGCCCTCGTCGCCCTGATGGGCCAGCCGGCGCAGCGGCGTCTTGAGCATCTCGCTCTGGTGCGCCGCCTGGCGCTGCAGCTCGAGCCCCAGGGCGTCGATCGCCTCGCGCTGGCCCGCCGCACCGCTTTCCGGGGTCATCAGCGCCTCGACGAAGGCCTCGGCCTCGGCGGCGAGCCGATCGTCGGCCGCCGACGCCTCGTCGGGCGCGAAGCGGCTTTCCAGCGTCTCGATCGCGGGCAGGGCCAGCGGACGGTCATCGGGCTGACGCGCATCGGTCATGGCGAAACTCCTTGGCGAGGGAACAGGGGCCGAAGGCGCGGCGTCATTGTGCGCCGCGCCCGTAACGCGCCGCCCCGGCGGCGAAGCGGCGCAGCTCGTTCAGTGCCCGGTCGGCGGCCACCGAGGCCTGCGGGCGCTGCGTCTCCACGCGGGCCAGCGCCACGGCGGCATCGTCGAGCGCGGTCAGCGCCGACTCGTTGCGGGCGGCCAGCTCGCGCAGGTGGCGCTCGGTCTGCTCGAGCAGCTCCAGGCGACGCTTGAGGGCCAGCCGCTCGGCCACCGACAGATGCACGCTCTCCTCGCTCAGGCGCCGCCGCACGAACTCGCCGTCGACCTCGGCCACGCCCCGCGCCTGCGAGGCCATGGCGGTGAGGTTGTCCACCGCGCCCAGCGACACCTCGCGGACCAGCGAACGGGCGCGATGAAAGGTCAGCTCCTCGGCGGCGAAGCGCTCGCCCAGCACCGCCAGCACATGCCGATAGCGGCTGTAGAGCCGGTCGGCCTGGACGGCGAAGTCGTCGCGGCCGGCGGTCTGCAGCTGCCGCTTGGCGTCGGCCAGTGCCAGCACCAGGTCGTCGGCATCGGACGGCGGGTGGTCGGGGTCGAGGGTCTGCACGCCCTTCTCGTGGGCCTGGCGGGCCTGCTCGGCGCGCCGATTCGCCGCCTCGGCCGCCTCCCGCGCTGCCCGCCGGCGCTCCCGGCGGCGAGCCAGCCAGCCGCGCCAGCGGCGCTCCAGCGGCAGCTCGACGGCGATCGCCCCCAGCCCGGCCAGCCAGCCGAGCAGCGACGGGCCGAAGCCGCCCCACAGCGAGGTCAGCCAGATCAGAAAGGCGATGAACGGCACCAGCAGCCAGTAGCGCAGGATCACCTGCAGGCGGTTGGGATGGGGCTCCGCCAGCGCCAGGCGCGGCTCGACCATGCCGATCAGAAACCAGGGTAGACAGGTCACGAACAGCCCGTAGGCCAGACCTTGAAGAAATGCCAGCATACGCCGCGGGCCCGCCGAAAAGGGAAGGAATCCTGATTGTAGAGGAAGCGTCTGGTCGCAATAAAGCCGCCCGGCGTCGTCCGTGAGCCTATCGCAGCCAGTTGTGATCTCCCGGTAGAATCATCCGGAGCCTAGCCGTGGGCGCAACTTCAGTCGCTATGGCCCCGCCACCGGACCCCGCCGTCGGGGATGAATCCCCTCCCACAAGGTGGTGACCGATTGCACCGGAGAACCGGCCTTTTGTGGGAGTGGCTTCAGTCGCGATGCACCCGCCACCGGACCCGCCGTCGGGGATGAATCCCCTCCCACAAGGTGGTGCCCGATTGCACCGGAGAATCGGCCCTTTTGTGGGAGCGACTTCAGTCGCGATGCACCTGCCACCGGACCCCGCCGTCGGGGATGAACCCCCTCCCACAAGGTGGCGCCCGCTTGCACCGGAGAACCGGCCCTTTTGTGGGAGATTCTATGTTGCCCGTCAAGCCTTGATGGGGCTTGGAGGGCGATATCCCGTCTCATGCTTCATCAGTGAA
>NZ_WNXF01000010.1:0-143040 GCF_010993675.1 Modicisalibacter sp. 'Wilcox' | reverse complement strand
CGTAGCCCGTAGCCCGTAGCCCGTAGCCCGTAGCCCGTAGCCCGTAGCCCGTAGCCCGTAGCCCGTAGCCCGTAGCCAAGGATTCCCCATGACCATGACCGCCGCCGACCTGCAGGCCCTGCAGCCGGCCATGAACGACAGCGCCCCCAGGACCTTTCTCAACGTCGGCTGCGGCAGCGCCGGCCCCGAACGCCTGCCGGAATGCCTGCGCCAGCCCGGGTGGCGGCAGATTCGCCTGGACATCAACCCCGAGGTCGAGCCCGACATCCTCGCCGACACCACGGACCTTTCCGCGGTGGAAAGCGAGAGCGTCGACGCCGTCTTCTCCTCGCACAACCTGGAACACCTGGACGACCACGCCGTGCCCACCGCCCTTGCGGAGATGCACCGGGTCATCCGCCCCAGCGGCTTTCTGCTGATCACCCTGCCGGACCTTCAGCAGGTTGCCCAGTGGGTCGCCCAGGGCAAGCTCACCGAGACGCTCTACGACTCCCCGGCCGGGCCCATCACGCCGCTGGATATCCTCTACGGGCATCGCGCGTCCGTTGCCAGGGGCAACCACTACATGGCGCACCGCACCGGCTTCGACACGCAGCGGCTCGGCCAGGTCCTGCGCGAGGCCGGCTTCGCCGAAGTGCGCGTGACCGCCGATGCGCACTACAACCTGTGGGGTTATGCGCGAAAATAACGGCAGCCAGCTTGAGGCTCAAAATGAAAAACAAGGTCTGATTACCAGCAGTACCAGCTTTATTGGCTCCGCCGTAGCACGCGAGCTGATTCACCATTTCCAGAAAACAGTCGCACACCGGTAGAATCCTCAAATGCATGAAACGGCTACTAGGCAAAGGCTCCGGCTAGATCACGTCATAAAAACGATATGGCTCACGCGACCTGACCTACAGACTCTGGCCGCTGATAACCCTGACACCTTCAAATGCTGGTTGGTAACCAGCGGTGTTCACGAATACCAGGGCCTGGCGGAGCTGCATCCAGAGGTTCCGCAAGAGATCCTAAATGGACCTGCTCCGGAAGCGATAAACGAGGTTAGACCGACTCTGACGCGCTTCATGAAAGGTCTCTGGTCACTGCGTACAGACTTGCAACATGCGTTTGACATCCAGTCGCCATCAGGCCAACGGGCTTTCATTCGCTGGTATTTCATCCAGGGTGTCGTGGAGCTCGGCCTGACATCGCTTCTAACCACGGCCCAACTTAACTGGTTGCTAAGTGCTGCGACAGGAATGCCGAGAACGCCTAACATCCTGGCACTGATCTGGAATAGCGACAGGCAACTGCAGCAGCGATACCCTGACCCCGGAGCCGAGTCACTTCGTCAGTGGACGCGCAATCAAGGAGAGGAACAGTACCCCATACTTCGTGAGCTTCGCCAGTTAGTGTCGGGTAATATTCAGTCCACACACGCCAACACAATGAACCGGAATGCGCCAGGAAGCTTGCCTTTTGGTCTCAATCTTATCGGCTATGCGCGTGGTCAGTTCGGCATTGGCGAAGACGTGCGGATGGCGGCCAAGGCCTGTTTAGAGGCCAACATTCCTTTCTCTATCTATAATGTCGAGCCTGGCAGGGAAGTCTCGCAGAACGACAGCAGCGTCGAGGCACATGTGTCCGACCATCTGCCATATACCATCAACCTATTCTGTACCACCGGCATAGAAACTGCTCGCCTGGCCGCCGTGGAAGGCCACAAACTATTTGAGCATCGCTACAACATCGGCTACTGGCCATGGGAATTACCAGAGTGGCCCCGTCAATGGCGGCATGCCTATGACCTCGTCGATGAAGTGTGGGCCTCGAGCCGTTTTGCCTACCAGGCTTTTCAAGGCTCGAGCCCCAAGCCCTTACGACACATGCCGATGGCGGTAACGACCAGTGAGACCGCGGACAAGTCTCGCGCCGATTTCGGCCTACCCAGCAAAGATTTCCTGTTCGTATTTTCATTTGACTTTCTATCAAGCCTTGCCCGCAAGAACCCCCAGGCCTGCGTAGCGGCCTTTCAGCAGGCTTTCCCGCAGGGCGACGAACCGGTGGGGTTGGTGGTCAAGGCCATGCGCGCTACCGACGACAATCCTCTCTGGCAACAGTTGCATCAGAAAGCTGCTCGAGACCGACGCATACACATAATCAATGAAACTCTGAGTCGCGGCGAAGTCCTGGACCTCTACCGCGCCTGTGACTGCTTCATTTCGCTTCATCGCAGCGAAGGGTTCGGTCGTGGTATCGCAGAATCCATGCAACTGGGGAAACCAGTCATCACCACCGGGCACTCCGGCAACATGGACTTCACCACCCCCGGCACAGCCGCTCTCGTGGACCATCACCTGACCCCACTCGGCGAAAAAGACTATCCCTTTGGCAATGGTCAATACTGGGCGGAACCACATGTTGAGAGTGCCGCCTGGTGGATGCAGCAATTACAGAGGAATTCCGAAATGAGCCACCAGTTAGCCGCACAGGGCCGGCAGTTGGTTGATGCCACTTATAGCCCAGTTGCTGTGGGGCGGTATTACCGGGAAATACTGGCCAGCTTGCCGCTTTCTTTGTTCACGACAACCGTCCAGTAACGTTCAATGACTCTCAAGGAACGGCTTTCATGAGTGCGAATTCTGCCCCTATTACCCCCGTCATTCTTTCCGGAGGCTCCGGCAGCCGGCTTTGGCCCATGTCGCGGGCCGGCTACCCGAAACAGTTTCTGGCTTTACATGGCGATGGCGGCGAAACCATGCTGCAGGCAACGGCTCGGCGCGCTCAAGGGGAGGAATTTACCGCACCGCTTCTGGTCTGCAATGAAGAACATCGCTTCATCGTCGCCGAACAGCTGCGCCAAGCGGCCATTCAGCCCAGCGACATCATTCTCGAGCCCGCCGCCCGCAATACTGCTCCGGCCGTGGCTGTGGCCGCAGCACGAATCAGCCAGTACAACCCGGAAGCCCTGATGCTGGTGATGCCCTCCGACCACGTCATCCTGGATGAACCAAGCTTTCATGATGCCGTGCAAGTGGCGGCCCGGGCCGCCGACGAGGGCGCGCTGGTCACCTTTGGGGTCACACCGGACGCTCCGGAGACCGGGTACGGCTACATCCAGCGCGGCGAGGCCTGGGCTGGTAATGCACCCGGGGTCTATCGAGTCACGCGGTTTGTCGAAAAGCCGGATCGCGACACCGCGCAGGCCTATCTCGAGGCCGGGGACTATGCCTGGAACAGCGGTATTTTCCTGTTCAGCGCCGCCACCTATCTAGAGGCGATGGCGCGCTACCAGCCCGAGATGCTGGCGTCGGTCAATGCTGCACTCGACAACAGCCAGCAGGACATGACCTTCTGCCGCCTGGACGCCGACGCCTTTGCCGCCTCACCCGCGGACTCCATCGACTACGCCATCATGGAGCGTACCGACAAGGCGGCCGTGGTGCCGGTGGACATGGGCTGGAGTGACCTGGGCGCCTGGTCGGCCCTCTGGGAGATTGAAGCCAAGGACGAGAACGGCAATGTCACCCGAGGCGATGTACTGCTGCACGAGACCCGTAACAGTTACGTGCATGCCGATCACGCCATGGTCGCCACCACGGGCGTGGAAGACCTCATCATCGTGGCGACCGACGACGCCGTGGTCGTGGCCAATCGCCACCAGGCACAGGACGTGAAGAAACTGGTCGAGCAGCTCAAGCGTGAAGGGCGCGACGAGCACAACCTGCACACCGTGGTGCATCGGCCCTGGGGCTGCTACCGCGGTATCGACCTGGGCGATCGGCACCAAGTCAAGCGAATTACCGTCAAGCCCGGCGAAAAGCTCTCATTGCAGATGCACTATCACCGAGCCGAGCACTGGATCGTGGCCAGTGGCACGGCACGTGTGACCATCGGTGAAAACAGCTTCCTCCTACGCGAAAACGAATCGACTTTTATTCCCATGGGCGAAGTCCACCGTCTGGAAAACCCCGGCAAGGTGCCGCTCGATATCATCGAGGTGCAATCCGGAAGCTACCTCGGTGAAGACGATATCGTCCGTTTCGAGGACGGTTATGGCCGAGCACCACAGCGCTGAACGTCACTTTACTGCAACACGGACAACCAAGGGCTTGCCCAATGAAGACCCTTTGCATCACGGGCAGCGCGTCGAGCCAGGAACTCGCCCACGTTGCCAAGCCGCTTTACCAGGCTGGCCTTGAACCGGCCAAAGCCCTTCAGAAAGGCGTTGCAATAGACCTGCGTGACTGGCATCGCCGCGTTTCGCCCATGCTACGCCATGAACAGCCAATAGGGCGGTTATGGGAAAAGGCAGCAGAAGAGCTACTGTTTGCCAACTTCCTGGATAAAGCTTGGGGCTGGAGCGATCCCGAAAGCCTTTGGGCGCTCGACTTCTGGGCCGATCTTGACCCGGGCATTCACTTTCTTCTGGTGTGTGAATCTCCCGAGGCCTTTCTGGCCCGCTCCATGCTGAGGGATAGCGAGCAACATCGCGAAGATGCCTATCTCGAGCAGTGGCGTACCATCCATGTCCGCATGCTGAAATTTTACCTGTCTCACCCAGATCGTTGCGTGCTGGTGGATACCGACCAAGCTGCCCGGGCCCCCCTCGCGCTTATCGAGTTGGTAAAGATGCAATGGCAATTGCCTGTTGAGCGACCCGACATCACTATAGACGTCGATATGCCAGCCGACTCCTTGAGTAGCCAACTGGCCCGCGATTGGGCTCGTGCGTGGATCGTGCAACATTCCACACGGCTGGAATCACTCCGCCTAGAGCTGGAAGCGGCCCAGCAGCCATTGAGCTCGGGGGAACCTCCATCTAGCGCGAAGACATGGCCTGATGAGCGAACCGGCGCCCCGCCATGGCCACTGCTTCTCAAGCTTTATCAGGAAGAACAAGATCAACGGACTCAGAAAAAAAGCTTGGCGCAAGCCAGAGCAGACGTTGAACAGCTCGAGACCCGACTGACGGAAGAAGACCGGGAGCGGGCCACACTTCTCACGGAAAATCGGGGGCTAAACAAGCGTCTGGCATTGGCCGAGAGCGAGCTTTCCCAGGTGCAGCAAGAGAAAAAGGGTCTGTTGATCGCGCTCCAACAGTCGCAGGAGCAGCTGGAGCAAAGTCTGAGCCAGCGCCAGGCCCAGCAGCAAGCCTTTGACAATGAGCGCGCCGACCTCATCGGTAAGCTGGAGGAATACCACCGGGATAACACGCGCATTGCAGCGCTCGAAAATGAGCTCGGCACATTGCGGCAGGAAAGCGAGAGTCTGCTGATCACGCTCCAACAGTCGCAGGAGCAGCTGGAGCAAAGCCTGAGCCAGCGGCAGGCCCAGCAGCAAGCCTTTGACAATGAGCGCACCGACCTCATCGGTAAGCTGGAGGAATGCCGCCGGGATAACACGCGTATTGCAGCGCTCGAAGATGAGCTCGGCACATTGCGCCGGGAAAGCGAGAGCCTCCTGATCACACTTCACCAGACGCAGGAGCAGCTGGAGCAAAGCCTGAGCCAGCGCCAGGCCCAGCAGCAATCTTTTGACAATGAGCGCTCAGAACTTTCCCGCAAGCTAGAGGATACTCGCCAGGAGAACGAGCAGCTGGCTCGGGCCGACCAGCACCGCCAAGCACTGGAGAAGGAACGCGACACGTTATCGGCCGATCTCAACATGGCTCGGCAACAGCTCGAAGCCGCTGGAGAGCAGTCATCTCAACTTCAGGCGGCCGAACGGGAAGCCGAACGTCTCAAACAGGAGTGCGAAGCACTGCTATTTTCGCTGCACCGAACCCAGGAAGATCTGGAGGCACAGACACGACAAGGCCATCAGCAACAGGCAACTCGGGATGAGCTTCAAAAGCGGGTAATTGCCCTGAAGCAGCGGGGTGGGGTGTTGCTGGCAGCCGATAACGTCAAGGTCAATCGCCCTACCCCCGAGCAGGTCGAATGGCGCTTCGAGAACGTGCTGATCGGCGGTGACGAACAAGTGTCGTTGGCTGTCACCGGAGCGCTCAAGCGCGGGGGGCTCGTTATCGAGGTGGCACCGGAAAGCGGCACCCCCTGGCAGCTGGAGTCCGCAGATCAGCCCAGCCTGGATTTTCTGCTGCCAGAGCAGAGGCTGGTCGCCAATGTATTGCCCGAGCTACTGCAGGGCCACCTGGCCCAGGCCGTCACGGCACCCGACAGCAAGGAGCAGTGGCAACAAGCACTGACGAAGCTGCAACAACAGCTGGCCGAGCAACCACCGCGCCTGGCCTTCGCAAAGCCCGACCTGCATCACGTGCAGATCAATCCAGATTATGAGCACTTGTGGATCACCTTGCGTCAGGCGCGATTTTCGAAGTCCGAGCCCATGGATTGGCAGTTCCGATTGTCCTGCGCCAACGTGACGCCACAGGCCTTCGGCCAGCACCCCAAGCTCGAAGTTCCCTGGCAACGACAGCAACTGCTCTCGGGCTGGTTCGATGAAAGCCAGGATGATTTCGGCAAGAAACTGGAGCTACGTTTCGCACAGCCTGAAGCCATGGACGGCGAAGTGTGGAACAAACTGCCGGAACGGGATCGGCAGCTGCTGCGCGAACTGATCCTGCAACTGCCGAGCATTCTCCAGCAACTGGAAAAAAACGGGCACTCACCGGAACGTGACTGGCCACAATGGTACCGACTGGCTGACGACATGCGGCGCATTCTGCGCGCCAATATCGCCCGGTCAGCATGACCCCCGGCCCCACCGCCCAGAAGGAATGTTCCCTCATGGATAATCACGATGGCTCACCGCGTCATTCCGTGCTGATTTATTTAGGAGCCGGTGCCAGCCCATCCCTCGAGGCCTGCATCCACATGGCTGATACCCTCTGGCTGGTGGAGGGGTCTCGCAGTCAGTTGGCCCGGCTGGAAGACGCAACGGCAGGCCTGGCGAATGTTCACACCGAACTGGCCGTGGTCGATACGGCGACCCGGTCCACCATTTTTCATGACTACAACCTGACTTCGCTCAATGGCGTGCATGAACCTGACGAGGCCGTGCAACGGCTTTACCCCGGGCTACGCTGCCTGGCGCGTGAAGAGCGCGAGGGCATCGCCGTCAGCGAACTGATGGACAATATCCTGGCGGCCCTGACGCTCGCCGACACCTGCGATGCCCTGCTAGTCATCGACCTGGGAGCGCAGACGTGGGATCTGCTGCAGACGCTGGCGCAGGGCCGCCAGTTACTGCATTTTTCCGGCATCGCCGTGGTACCGCCTCGGCGCCAGGCGTTTATGCCGGAACCGCTCGCGGCACTGCACGGTCCGGTCACGCCGCCCTTCACACTGGACTGGCTGGCTGATAACGCGCACTACTACACGCCGCATCCGCTATTACCAGAAAACTCCCGGTACGCCGCCGAGAACCAGCGACTCACACAGCGACTGGCTGTGCTGGAGTCGCACCAGGAAGAACAGGCAACCCAACTGCACCATTTGCAGCAACAGCGGGAGTCGCATACCCAAGAGCGCGACGAACTCCAGCAACAACTAAAAACCCGAACTCAGGAACGTGACGCCAACATCCAGACGAGGGAAGAAGCCGAGCATACCCTGGAACAGGCAAGGCAGAGCGAACAACAGGCCCTCCAGCAGCTTACCGAGCTGACTCGCGATCGTGACGAACAGGCGTCGCGGCTGGAAAGCCTCTTGCAGGAACGAGATGCCCTGAAGCATCAGAGAGAAGCACTCACTCAAGAGCGCGATGAGCTGTGGCACAAAGGGGAGACGCTGACTCGAGAGCGCGACGAAGCACGGCATCAGGTGAATGAACTCACCCGGCAGCGGGAAGACGCTCTGCACCAGAACCACATCAATCATGAAGCCCTGAACGAAGCGCGCCAAGCAAGCGTGCAATTGACTGAAGAACGCGACCACCTACACCAGGAACTGCAGGCTGCCCGCCAACAGGCCGAACGTCATCATCAGCAGCTGCAGCAGGAACAATGGCAGCGTCAAAAACTGGTGGAACAGGAAATGCTCAAGGCCGAAGCGCAGTTGGACCTGGTTCGCGAGATTCTGACCCACGGCAAGGACTTCTGACATGGCTCGTAAGCGTAAACGTCAGCCGCAGCCTCGCCATAGGAGGCCTAGGCAACGTTCATCAGAGCGCGATGTCGCGACTTCCAAGCGTTCTTCCGAGGCATCAACGCTGCTCGGGCGCGCCCGTACGCAATGGCTATTCGGGGAATGGCAGCATCTGGCCGAACTGACGGCCGAGCAGATTGCGCATGACGTCGAGCGAGCCCCCCTGGCGCTGCTGGTGGCCAGCGCCCACCAACAATTGGCCGATCATGATGCCACCCGTAGCTGGGCGCGGCGTGCCATCCAGTGGGGCATGGCGCCGCAAGCCGTGGCACGCCTGCTGGCCGCCGGGGTTTACAACACCCTGGGGCGCATGGCAGTTCTTCGTGATGATGAAAGCGGCATCGCGCGGCACTTCTCGGCCAGCATGCAACTTGCCGCATTGAACGACACTGATACCGCCACCCTGGTGCGGGCCCGCGCCGGGCAGGAGGCCAAGTCGCTCGGCAAGGACTTGCCCCATCTCGCCCCGCCCGGTGGAGCCGACGGAACCGACAGAGAGAGAGCCGAAGACCTCCCGCCATTACAGGATGGCTTTTACCGCGCTTTCGAGGACCGCTTTCGTGGCTCACGTGAGGAGATCAAGCGCCGCGTTCGCGTCTACCTGCCCTTCGTGGCCGCCGTGGCCGAGCGACACCCCGGGGTACCGGCACTCGACCTGGGCTGCGGGCGGGGCGAATGGCTGGAAGTTCTCAAAGATGCCGGTATCGAGGCCGAGGGAATCGACCAGGATACCGGCATGCTGCAAGGCAACCGGGAGCTCGACCTGGACGTGAAAGAAGGCGAGGCGCTGGCTTACCTACGCCAGTTACCAGATGCCAGCCGTATCAGCATCAGCCTGATGCAGGTAGTCGAACATATCCCCTTCGACGCGCTGCGCCATGTCGTCCAGCAGGCTCGGCGCGTGCTGGTGCCGGATGGCGTTCTGATCATGGAAACCCCCAACCCCGAAAACATCTCGGTGGGTAGCTGCAACTTCTACATGGACCCGACCCACCACACCCCCCTGCCGCCGCCACTGTTGGCCTTCGTGCCGGAATACTACGGCTTCGAACGGGTCAAGGTACTGCGCCTGCAGGAAGCACCCTCCCTGCATGACAAGACACATTACAACATCAACGATATTCTCACCGGGGTCAGCCCCGATTACGCCGTGCTCGCACAACGCCAACAAAAAACGACGGCCACCCCAGCCGGACAAGAGGAAACCACGGCCTGGCAAGCGAACTATGGGATATCTCTACCTGACATGTTGCAGAAACAGACTCAGGGAACCGGGAAAAGCGAGTAACCAACAATGGATGCAGAGATGGATATTGACCAGCTTCGCCGCCGACACAAGGCGGAGCTGGTGGAAAGGGCGCTGAATATTTTTCGCCCGGAAGACACTGATCAAGCAGCGAAGTCCTACTGGCTAGAAAGGCTCCTGGAAGGCCATGATGTACGCCATATGCTGGAACAGATAAAGCATGGACACACTCATGATCACGAAAAAATCCGATTCGACAATATTGAAAAATGTATTTCGAGTGGCAGTGTCGAAATCATTGACCAAGACCTGGAGTTTCATGCCGACGGTCGCCGCAAGCTGTTGATCAATGTTGAGAACCGCTCGACATCAATCTGGAAAACTTCTCCCGAAAAGCCACTTTTTGCAGCCTATCACTGGTATGATGATGAAGGAAATGTCCACGACCTTGATGGCAAGCGTACACTATTACCCAGACCAATTCTTCCGGGTGAAACATTGGCCATGGAGATGGATGTCGTCGTACCGACTTCCCCAGGCGACTACCAGTTGATGGCGACGATGGTGATGGAAGATCAGTTCTGGATGGAAGAAAAAGAACTGAGTGTTCACCAGATGCCGCTAACAGTTCTGGAGTATGACGGCGATGGGCTGACCCGACATGCGCGTGCTCTCTATCAACAGCTCAAGCGCAGCACGATGGAGGTGGCCCACTGATGCGCATCGTCATTGATATGCAAGGTTCCCAGACAGAAAGCCGGTTTCGGGGGATTGGTCGTTATACGTTGTCTCTTACCCAGGCAATCGTGAAGAACCGGGGGGCGCATGAGATAATTCTTGCACTCAACGGCTTGTTTCCGGAGACGATTGAGCCAATCCGAGGCGCTTTTCAGGGTTTGCTACCGCAGGACAATATTCGCGTTTGGAACGCCCCTGGGCCGGTTTTCGAGGCTAATCCGGAAAATGACTCCCGCCGGCTAGTCGCGGAGTTGGAACGTGAGGCCTTTCTGGCGAGCCTGAACCCGGATATAGTGCATGTTCACAGTCTCTTCGAGGGATTCGGAGACGACGCCGTATTGAGTGTCGGCCGATTTGATCGTCAGACCCCGGTCAGCATAACGCTGTATGATCTGATACCGCTGCTTTATCCTCAACAGTACCTCGAACCCAACCTTGCTTTTTCCCGCTACTACGCCAACAAGATTGATCATTTCAAGCGCGCCTCACTGTTTCTTTCCATTTCGGAGTCGTCCAGCCAGGAAGCAATAGATCATCTTGGTATTGCTGCCGAGAAGGTGGTTAATACCTCCGTGGCGGCAGAAGATAGCTTCCGCCAAGTGGAAATTTCAGAGGTTGAGGCCAAGGCCTTGACCGAAAGGTTTGGTGTGACTCGGCCTTTTGCCCTGTACAGTGGCGGGGCGGACCAACGCAAGAATTTGCCTCGTCTGATTAAAGCTTACGCTAGCCTACCCAGCGAGACTAGAGCGACGCACCAGCTGCTATTTGCCGGCAAGATGCCTCGGGGCAATATTGCCGAGTTACAACAAGTGGCTGAGCAAGCCGGGCTTGGTAACGACGAACTTCTTTTTACAGGCTTCGTGTCTGATGAAGAGCTGGTGAAGCTCTATAACCTCTGCAAGTTGTACGTCTTCCCGACCTGGCATGAGGGTTTCGGCCTACCGGCACTGGAAGCGATGCAGTGCGGCGCTCCCGTCATTGGTGCCAACACCTCGAGCCTGCCCGAGGTGATTGGCCTGGATGAAGCGCTCTTTGATCCCATGAGTGTGGAATCCATCTCGGCCAGGATGGCCCAGGCCCTGAACGATGAGCCCTTCAGACAGCGACTGATCACCCATGGCGAGCGGCAGGCCGGGCTGTTTTCCTGGGACGCTTCCGCCAAGCGAGCGATCGCCGCCTGGGAGGCTCTTTATGCGAGCCGCGACGAAAGGGCTAGAAGCGGCACGAAATCTGGGCACCTGCACAGGGAGCCGCTTGAAAGGGCCATCATTGGTCACTTGGACCGCCCCAGTAAGCTGGTATTGAGCGAGATCGCCAGTAGCCTTGCCCTCAACCAGCAGGCCGGCTTGACCCGCCAGCTGTTGCTCGATGTCTCCGAGATCCGCAACAACGATGCCGCCACCGGCGTGCAGCGTGTGGTGCGCAGCTACCTTCAGGCGCTGTTGCAGTACCCTCCCGCCGGCTTCCAGGTTGTGCCCGTCTACGCCACGCGTGAAGAGGGCTATCGCTACGCCTGGCAGTTGGCTCGCCACTACGGAGTAGAACTGCCCGAAGGCCTGAGCCAGCAGACGCTGGATGATGAGGCGCCCATCCACTGGCAGCGGGGCGATATCTTCTTCGCGCTGGATATGCAGCATCATGTGCAACTGGCCCATCAGGCATTCTTCCGCCAGTTGCAGGCCGACGGCGTCACGGTCAAGTTCCTGGTGCACGATCTGCTGCCCATCCAGCTGGCCGACCTGTTCAAGGATGACGACGCCCGGCAGCTTCATGAACAGTGGCTTGCCATGGTGGCAGCCACCGATGGTGCTATTTGTGTCTCGAAGGCGACTGCCGATGCCTTCGATGCGTGGATCTCGGAAAACAACGTCTTCCGCACACCCGGCTTTCGCATGGCCTGGGTACACAACGGCGGTGATCTGGCCGGCTCCAGGCCCTCCACCGGCATCCCGGCGGAGGCCGAGGCGGTGCTGGCCAGCATTCATCAGCGCCCGACGTTCCTGATCGTTTCCACGCTGGAGCCGCGCAAGGGGCAGGAGCAGCTGTTCGACGCCGTCCAGGCGCTCTGGGCGCAAGGGCAGGACGTCAACCTGGTGCTGGTCGGCAAGCAAGGCTGGAAGATCGACGCGCTGGCCAGCCAGCTCCGCGAGCATCCCGAGAATGGCAAACGGCTGTTCTGGCTGGAGGGCATCAGCGATGAATACCTTGAGAAGGTCTACCAGGACAGCAGCGCCCTGGTGGCAGCCAGCATCAATGAGGGCTTCGGCCTCTCGCTGATCGAGGCGGCCCGCTACGGCATCTCCATCATCGCTCGGGATATCCCCGTGTTCCGTGAGGTCGCCCAGTCCAGCGCCTTCTACTTCCAGGGAGCAACGGGCGAGGCATTGGCCGAAGAGCTGAGCCAATGGCTGGACTTGTACCGCCAGAGCGCACAGCCGAAATCAAGCACGCTGCGCTGGCAAACCTGGGCACAAAGTGCCGAACAGCTCAAGCAGGAGCTGGTGGCCGAACGCTACCCCCGGCGGCAGTTGCTCGTCGATATCTCCGAGCTGGTGAAGCATGACGCCCGCAGTGGTATTCAACGTGTGGTGCGCAGCATCCTCACGGAATGGCTGCGCCACCCGCCCGAGGGCTACCGGGTGGAGCCGGTCTACGGCAGCGTGGATGACGGCTACCGCTATGCCCGGCGCTTCACCCTGGACTTCATGGGCTGGCCCTCCGCCACGCTGGAAGACGAACTGATCGACTACGCGCCAGGCGATGTGTTCTTCGGCCTGGACATGCAGCTCCAGGTGCAGATAGCCCAGCAGCCCTTCTATCAGCGCCTGCGCCGCCAGGGTACCATAGTCAAGTTTCTACTCTATGATCTGCTGCCAATCCAAATGCCGGAATGCTTTCCGGAAGGTAATGAGGAAGGCTTTACCCAATGGCTTCGCTCCATCACCGCCACCGATGGCGTGATCTGTATTTCGCGCACTGTGGCCAACGAGCTGCGTGAGTGGGTGAACGAACACGGCCCCACCCGTGAGCGCCCGCTGCAGATCGACTGGTCACACCTCGGAGCCGATATTGATGACTCCGCCCCCAGCAAGGGCATGCCGGACGATGCCGCGCAACGGCTGGCAACGCTGGCATCCCGCCCCAGTTTCCTGATGGTCGGCACCCTGGAGCCGCGCAAGGGCTACACCGATACCCTCGACGTGTTCGATGCGCTATGGCGCCAGGGCGAAGACATCAACCTGGTGATCGTCGGCAAGATGGGCTGGAAGGTTCAGGAACTCGCCGAGCGGATCAAGAACCACCCGGAATACGATCGCCGGCTGTTCTGGCTGGCCGGCATCAGCGACGAGTATCTGGAAAAGGTCTACGAAGCCAGTGCTTGCCTGATCGCTGCGTCCTACGGAGAGGGCTTCGGCCTGCCGTTGATCGAAGCCGCGCAGAAAGGCTTGCCGATCATCGCGCGGGATATTCCGGTATTTCGTGAGGTGGCAAGAGAACATGCAACTTACTTCCCCCAGAACATGAAACCCGAAACGGCGGGAGAAATCATCTCGCAGTGGGTAAAAGCGTATCGACTAGGAGAAGCGTGCAGCTCCAACTCTATACCATGGCTGAGATGGACTGAAAGCTCAAACTTCCTGTTTTCAAAAGCCATCTCGGATGAGCCGTGACACTATTTTCTCCAACACCTTACAGGTTATCAAAAAAAGCGTCTTTAAATTTGATTTTATGAAAAAATTTTCTGTTACTTACCTGCATGTAGGCACCGATAAGACCGGAACCTCGTCGATACAAGAGATGATGGAAAAGTCACGCATAGAACTGGAAAAAAGAGGAGTTGCTGCTTACCCTCCTCCGCACACATCACTTCCTCTTGGCGGCTATTTCTATGATGACCCTACGCGTTATGTCCATTTTGTTGAACTCGGCATCACAGAAAAGGAGGCTGCAAAATCAAGGGCAAAAAAAGCACTTCAAGACTTTATGAAATGGATTGAGAAAGCGGCCCCTTGCGAGCGCCTTGTTCTTTCTTACGAAGGGTATGCAACCATGGAAAAAGCCGCGCTAGAAAAGATGCGGATTTTTTTAGAAAAACATTCCCGCAGCATAAACATTATATATTACTTCAGACCCCCAGCTTCATATCTAAGGAGCGCAATAAGCCAAAGCGTAAAGTTTGGAAGGGACCCCTACAAACAACTGCCAATTGTTAACCACAAAGCCAATATAGAAAAGCTTGAGTCAGTTTTTGGCAGAAAGAACATAATCCTAAGAAAGTATGACTCTTTTTCTCTAGCAGGAGGAGATGTAGTAAACGATTTCTTGAAAGTTTGCGATATTAATAGCGATTACATTAAACGCACAAAAAATGAAAATGAATCGCTGAGCGATGCCGGCGTAAGCGTGGGGCTTGAAATAATTCGACAGCTTAAAAAAGAATGTGTATATGACACCTTCTTCCCCGCCCATTTTTATAGTCTATTTGGTCGCTTCTTGAACTCTATTCCTGGAGGAGAAATACCGATTGACTTGATCGACCTGGAAAAAGTCGCCGAAGCTTCAATGGAAAGCGCAGATTTTTTGAAAAAAAATTATGGAATGTGTTTGAATGACGATAGCGGTTCATACATAGAAATTAAAAAAAGCGAAGCAACCACAAGCAGTAAGCAAGAAGCCCTCATTAAGTGGTTGGTAACACAGTCACTGAGCTTTTCTGATGGAAGGGGAGAAATAACACTGGACAACCCCCCGCTAAAAACACAAGCTGGCGAAAAGTTATACGCAGACTGCACCATTATTAACAATAGCTGTAATACATGGTACTCTACAACAAAAAACCCTATCAATATTGGATACTTTTGGACCGACTCTTTGGGAGAAAAGTGGAGCGCACTGAAAAACAGAGCCTCCCTTCAACTTTCCTCTCTGCACCCCAGACAGGCTTATAGAAGCGAGATATCACTTTTCTCGCCTACCCAGCCAGGAAGTTATAGACTTGAAATATCTCTCGTAAGGGAAAACCAGTTCTGGTTTGAAGAAGTAGGATTTACCCCGCTATCACTATCAGTTGATGTAACTTAAACACTTTCCCAAAATCTGACGCACTCAAGGAGAATCAGTAACATCTCGCTTTCCTCATAGCACCGAAAACATCTCGGGTAAAGACAATTTGTGAAACTTCCCAACGATGACTAATTATGTAAAAGCCATCAACTTCCAAGAAGATAGCGCGAGACAATGACATAATTTCAGAGAGCCCCTGCATTCGGCACCAGCGGCGCTCACAGTCTAGAGGACAGATTACTGATGGGTCTGCGTGGCCTTCACTACAATGTTTTTACCATGATGCGTGAGCAGAAGGAGGTGTCTCAGTTGCCGCTCATCCTAGACTGCCGTCCCAGCATGGCAGCAGCGCCTTGGGAGTGGTAATAATGCTGATCGCCGCCGCTCGTCGCAGACAAGCCCTGCTGATCGGGTGGCGCGAGGATTTGCCCATCATTCAGCAGCTTTGAGTTTGAAGCACGCCATTGTCGAGATGGATATCACAGATGGCCTCCGTTTCGCCCTGGCCAGCGTAGATATCGTGCATCTGCGTCCTTCCGGCAATGCGCCGGAGATGCGTTGTTATGCCGAGTCGTCCAGTGCCGCCGGGGCTGAAGTGCTGGTGGCACACTGCCTGGGAGGGCTGTGCGAGGATTGAGACACTCCATCACGGGCAACAACCATTCCTCGACAGGTTTCCCCGTTTATCCGGAAAGGCGCTGATGTCTCGGTTATGGGGGCTGTTCAAAAGTTGAAGATCAGCGGCGTCAAGATCAGCACCGCAATCGAATAGGTCAGACTGACCGGCAAGCCAATGCGCAGGAAGTCGCCCAGCGCATAGCGCCCGGGTGAATAGACCATCAGGTGGGTCTGGTAGCCGTAGGGAATCAGAAAGCAGGCACTGGCCCCATAGGCCACGGCCATGATGAAGGGCATGGGGTCGGCACCGAAGGCCTGCGCGGTCGACCAGGCGACCGGGAAGGCCAGCGCGGCAGCGGCGTTGTTGGTGACGGTTTCCGTCAGCACCAGCGCCAGCAGGTAGCAGCCGATGAAGGCAGCATACACGCCATGCCCGGCGAACAGCCCCTGCATGGCGTGGGCCATCAGGGTGGCGGCGCCGGAGTGTTCCAGTGCCTGGGCGATCGCCAGGGCCGAGCCGATGATCAGCCACAGCTCGAACGGAAAGCGCCGGCGCAGCTCCGCCGGGCTGAGCACGCCGCCGACGAGCAGCGCCCCCAGCAACAGCAGCAGCCCCTGAAAGAGCGGCAGCACGCTCATTGCCGCCAGGCCGATCACCGCCGCGAAGCCGGCCAGCGTCAGGCCGCTCTCCCGGCGGTTGAGCCGGGGCCGCGTCAGGCTGCCGCTGAGCAGGTGGAAGTTGCGGTCGAGGTTGCGATGCTGGTGGAAGTCGCTGCCCACCGCCAGCAGCAGGCAGTCGCCGGCGCGCAGCGGAATCTTGCCCAGCTGCCCTTCCAGGCGCCTTCCGCCCCGGCGAATGCCCACCACCCCGGCGTCGAACATGCTGCGAAAGTCCACCGCCTGCAGCGTGCGCCCGGCCAGCTCCGACTCATGGGAGATCACCACCTCCACCAGGTTGGTCGCCAGCAGGTCGCCGGCCGGGCGGCCGAACAGGCGCAACCCCGGGAAGCGCTGCAGCGCCTGAACCCGGTTGACCTCGCCGGTGAACACCAGCGTATCGCCGGCTTCCAGCACCTCGGCCGGCCCGACGGGGCTGATCAGCCGCCCCTGGCGCTCGATCTCCAGCAGGTAGAGCCCGTCCAGGCTGCGCAGGCCGTTGGCCTCGATGCTGCGGCCGATCATCGGCGACCCGGCTTGCAGATCGGCCGCCAGAAAGTAGGCCAGCGCATCGGCCGCCGCCTCGGGCTGGTGATGTGGCAGCCGCCGCGACTGCCACAGCAGCACGAGGAAGGTCACCGCCGCCACCGGCAACCCGACCCAGCTGAACTGGAACAGGCTCAGCTCGAAGCCGGCCGTGCTCATCGTGAAGGAGTTCACCACCAGGTTGGTGGAGGTGCCGACCAGGGTCGTCATCCCGCCCAGGATCGACGCATAGGACAGCGGGATCAGCAACCGCGAGGGCGCGATCCGGCGCTGACGCGAGATCGCCCCCAGGAAGGTGGCCACCACCGCGGTGTTGTTGAGAAAGGCCGAGAGCACCGCACTGGTGCCCATGACCTTGAGCGTCGCCCGCTCCGGGCGGCCGTTGACCAGATGATTCGAGACGCGCTCCAGCAGCGGCGAACGCTCCAGCGCCAGCGACACCAGCAACAGCAGCAGCAAGGTGGCCAGGGCCGGGTTGGTGTACTGGCGCAGCAACGTGGCCGTGTCCACCAGCCCCATCAGCAGGTAGACCCCGGCCAGGCCGACGAAGCCCATGGCGGGCCGGACCCGGCCGGCAACCAGCAAAACCAGCAAGGCGGCCAGGGAGAGTAGTACGGCCCAGGGTGTCATCGGTGGTGTCCTTGGTGGCTGAACGCGTGCTTGTGCGATTCTACGGCGGGTTTTATGCTTAGTCTAATTAAGGCAGACTCAATGAGCCTTTATTTTAAATTATCCGTTTATTTTCAATAATTTGAAAACACATTGAGCACTAAACATTTTTCGCCTGAAACGCTCAACGCGCGCCGGTTGCAGGCCGTTCGCCTGCGGCTCGACGGCATGACCGTCGCCGAAACGGCGCAACGCACCGGACTTTCGCCGCCGACCGTCTCCGCCGCCTGGAAGGCCTTTCGCGAAGGCGGCTGGGAGGCGGTGCCGGTGCGTCCCCGCGGGCGGCCCGCCGGGCAGGGAGCCACGCTCGGCGACGCACAACGCCGCCAGCTGGCACAACGGCTCGCCGAGTGGCCGCCCGGCGATCAGCCGGGCTGGAGCGCGCGCACCCTGGCCCAGTCGCTGGGTGATAACGACGATGCAGAAGTCGACGCCTCGCCGGGCGACGTATCGCCGGGCGTCGCTTCGCCGGGCGTCGCCTCGCCGGGCGTCGCCTCGCCGCGTGCCGTCGAGCACTGGCTGACCCGGCAGGATCTCAAGCCGGCCCCGCTGGACCTCGCCGGCCTGGAGCGACGACGCTCGATGGCGGGGCGCTGGTACCGCCGGCAGGTACTGCCGGCCATCGCCAGCCACAGCCCCGGAGGCGGCCACGTGTGGCAGGCGGGCGCCCGGGTATGCGCCGCGACACCGGGTCACCCCCGCCGTTACCAGCTCTTCGCCCACGGCAAGCGGGACATGCTGTACACCCGCTGCTTCACGGCGCCGCCCCGCGCCGACGATTACCTGCAGCTCTTCACTCGCCTGCGGGCCAACGGCGGCAACGTCGTGATCTTTCGGGGTGCCGACCTTACGGCAAGCCCGGAGATAGATCGCTGGCTTGAACAAAACCCGCAAATGCATCTTGTGACGTTACCCGTCGGGCTACTCCCGAGCGGTAAGAGATAAGCGGTAAGCCGTAAGCGTTAAGCGGTAAGTAACCCCCGTTCCAAAGGGTTTGGTTTTCGCCGCGAAGCGGCAGACTTTTAGCTTACGGCTTACGGCTTACCGCTCGATAACCAAGGACTGAGAACCCATGACATCATTAACCCACCTGCAACGGCTCGAGGCCGAGAGCATTCAGATCATGCGCGAGGTGGTCGCCGAGGCCGAAAACCCCGTGATGCTCTACTCCGTCGGCAAGGACAGCGCCGTGATGCTGCACCTGGCGCGCAAGGCCTTCGCCCCCGGGCCACCGCCCTTCCCGCTGCTGCATGTGGACACCCGCTGGAAGTTCCGCGCCATGTACGCGTTCCGCGACCAGATGGCCAGGGAAACCGGCATGGAACTGCTGGTGCACATCAACCCCGAAGGCATCGAGAAGGACATCAACCCCTTCACCCACGGCTCGGCGCTCCACACCGACGTGATGAAGACCGAAGGGCTCAAGCAGGCGCTCGACCAGTACGGCTTCGATGCCGCCTTCGGCGGGGCCCGACGCGACGAGGAGAAATCCCGGGCCAAGGAGCGCATCTTTTCCTTCCGTACCGCTCAGCACCGCTGGGACCCGAAGAATCAGCGCCCGGAACTGTGGAAGCTCTACAACACGCGCCGGCACAAGGGCGAGTCGATCCGCGTCTTCCCGCTCTCCAATTGGACCGAGCTGGACATCTGGCAGTACATCTACCTGCAGGACATCCCCATCGTGCCGCTCTACTACGCCGCCGAACGCCCGGTGGTGGAACGCGATGGCACGCTGATCATGGTCGACGACGAGCGCATGCCGCTGGAACCCGGCGAGGTGCCGATGATGCGCAAGGTGCGCTTTCGCACCCTGGGCTGCTACCCGCTGACCGGCGCCATCGAGTCCGAGGCCGACACCCTGCCGGCGATCATTCAGGAAATGCTGCTGACCCGCACCTCGGAGCGCCAGGGCCGGGTGATCGACCACGACAGCGCCGCATCGATGGAGAAGAAGAAGGCGGAAGGGTACTTCTAGGCGCGGAGCGCCTAGAAGAGCTGTAAGGCCCGAAGCCGTAAGCTGTAAGCAACCCCAACAGCTTGCAGAGGTGGCGATCATGAATTTCGAGAAGCTTCAGGTATGGCAGCGCTCCGCAAGGCTGTCGGCGGAACTCTACAAGGCTCTGCGACACCTCCGGGACTTCGGCTTCAAGGATCAGGTCACGCGAGCCGGCTTGTCCATACCCAGCAATATCGCCGAAGGAATGACGCGCTATACCCCCCGGGACAAGCGGCACTTCTTGGTTATCGCAAGAGGTTCATGCTCCGAGCTGCGCACGCAGATCTATATCGGCATGGATATCGACTACATAAAAGCCCAGCAGGGACGGCGGTGGCTGCAAGAGACTCGAGAAATCTCTTCCATGCTGCACGGCCTCATCTCCTCGCTGGACAATGAGTAACTCGCTGATGGCTAACAAGCTGTTTTTCCTTACAGCTTATCGCTTACAGCTCACAGCTACAGGTTTGACATGTCTCATCAATCCGGCCTTATCGAGAGCGACATCGAAGAATACCTGAAGGCCCACGAACACAAGGGCCTGCTACGCTTCATCACCTGCGGCAGCGTGGATGACGGCAAGAGCACGCTGATCGGCCGTCTGTTGTTCGAGTCCAAGCTGTTGTTCGAGGACCAGCTGGCCGCCATCGAGGCGGACTCGAAGAAGTACGGCACCCAGGGCAGCGAGATGGATTTCGCCCTGCTGGTCGACGGCCTGGCCGCCGAGCGCGAACAGGGCATCACCATCGACGTGGCGTACCGCTTCTTCTCCACCGACAAGCGCAAGTTCATCGTCGCCGACACCCCGGGGCACGAGCAGTACACGCGCAACATGGTCACCGGCGCGTCCACCGCCGACGCCGCCATCCTGATGGTCGATGCCCGCCACGGCATCCTGACCCAGACCCGGCGGCACAGTTTCCTGATGTCGCTGATCGGCATTCGCCATATCGTGGTGGCCATCAACAAGATGGATCTGGTGGACTACGCCCGGGAGCGCTTCGAGGCCATCGTCGAGGCGTACCGCGAGTTCGCCCGGCAGCTGGGCCTGACCGACATCACCTTCATCCCCATGTCGGCGCTCAAGGGCGACAACGTCATCGAACACGGCCATCACATGCCGTGGTACCACGGCCCGACCTTGATGGCCTACCTGGAAACCGTCGCCGTCGACGACCAGCGTCACCAGCAGGCCCCGTTCCGCCTGCCGGTCCAGTGGGTCAACCGCCCCAACCTGGACTTCCGCGGCTTTGCCGGCCACATCGCCAGCGGCCGCGTGCGCCCCGACGATGCCATCCGCGTACAGCCGTCCGGCAAGACCAGCACGGTCTCGCGCATCTACACCTTCGACGGCGATCTGGACGAGGCCGTGGCCGGCCAGTCCGTCACCCTGCTGCTCGACGACGAGATCGACATCTCGCGCGGCGACGTGATTTCCGGCGCGGACTCGCCGGCCCAGACCGCCGACCAGTTCGAGACCACGCTGGTCTGGATGCACGAGCAGCCGCTGCTGCCCGGGCGCCCCTATCAGATGAAGCTCGGCACCCAGACCGTCACGGCGACCGTGAGCGACATCAAGTACCAGATCAACGTCAACACCCTGGAACACGCGGCCGCCAAGCAGCTGGAGCTCAACGGCATCGCCGTCTGCACGCTGAGCCTGTCGCGCCCGGTGGCCTTCGACCCCTACCGGGAGGTACCGGATACCGGCGGCTTCATCCTCATCGACCGCATGACCCACAACACCGTCGGTGCCGGCATGCTGCACTTCGCCCTGCGACGCAGCCAGAACATTCACCGCCAGCCGGTGGATGTCGACAAGCCGGCCCGGGCGCTGGCCAAGGGCCAGAAGCCGGCCGTGCTGTGGTTCACCGGGCTCTCGGGGGCCGGCAAGTCGACCATCGCCAACCTCGTCGAAAAGAAGCTGCACGCCGGCGGCCGGCATACCTACCTGCTGGACGGCGACAACGTGCGTCACGGCCTCAACCGCGACCTCGGTTTCACCAATGCCGACCGCGTGGAGAACATCCGCCGCGTCGGCGAAGTGGCCCGGCTGATGGTGGATGCCGGGCTGATCGTGCTGACCGCCTTCATCTCGCCCTTCCGCAGCGAGCGCCAGATGGCGAGCGACCTGGTCGAGGCCGACGAGTTCCTCGAGATCTTCATCGACACGCCGCTGGACGTCGCCGAGGACCGCGATCCCAAGGGGCTGTACAGGAAGGCCCGGCGCGGCGAGCTGAAGAACTTCACCGGCATCGACTCCGCCTACGAGGCCCCGGAGGCACCCGACCTGCACATCCGCACCACCGAGATGAGCAGCGACGAGGCCGCCGAGGCCATCATAAACCTGCTGCGCGAGCGCCGGCTGATCGACTGAGCCCGGCGACGCCCGGAGCTGTAAGTCCGGGCGAAGCCCGGAGCTATAAGCTGTAAGCCTTAAGTTCGCCGCTGCGCGGCGTACCCCCAGGAACCCGGCAAAGGGAACTCTTACAGCTTAAAGCTTACGGCTTACGGCTTATGGCTTACGGCTTATGGCTTACGGCTTACGGCTTACGGCTTACGGCTTACGACTCGTCCACCACGCTCAGACATGCCACTCAGCAATGGAAACCCCATGACTTACGAACAACTGCTCGGCGCTGTCGAACACATCGCCCTCGAAGCCGGCCGCGCCATCATGGCCGTCTACGCCCGCGAGTTCACCGTCGAGGAGAAGGACGACCGGAGCCCGCTGACCGACGCCGACCAGGCCGCCCACGACCTCATCGTCGCCGGCCTCGAGGCCCTGCCCGATGACATTCCCGTGCTGTCCGAGGAGGACGTCGAGGGCTTTCCCGGCAGCGACGCCCGGGGCCGTTACTGGCTGGTGGACCCGCTGGATGGCACCAAGGAGTTCATCAAGCGCAACGGCGAGTTCACCGTCAACATCGCGCTGATCGAGCAGGGCCGCCCGGTGCTCGGTGTGGTCGTCGCCCCCACCCTCGGCGTCAGCTACCTGGCGGCCGAGGGCGTCGGCGCCTTCAAGGTGAGTCAGGACGGCGAGCGCCGGGCCATTCGCGTTTCGGGGGCCCCGGCAGCGGGCGCCCCGTGGCGCGTGGTGGGCAGCCGCTCGCACCCGAGCGCCGAGACGACCGCCTGGCTGGACAGGCTCGGCCCGCACGAGATGGTGGCGATGGGCAGTTCGCTGAAGCTCTGCCTGGTCGCCGAGGGCGCCGCCGACGTCTACCCGCGGCTGGGCCCCACCTGCCTGTGGGATACCGGCGCCGCCCAGGCCGTGGTCGAGCAGGCCGGCGGCCGCGTGGAAACCCTGCAGGGCGAACCGCTGCGCTACGCGAATCCCGAAGAAACGCGCAACCCCCACTTCGTCGTGTGGGGTGGCGCGAGACGGCCAGATGCACCATAAGAAAACCATGCCGCTTAACGGGAGGTCTCGATGAACATCCTTGTCACCGGCGGTGCCGGTTTCATCGGCTCCGCCGTGGTGCGCGAGCTGATCCACCATACGTCGCATCACGTCACCAACGTCGACAAGCTCACCTACGCCGGCAACCTGGAATCGCTGGCCGCGATCGAGGACAGCCCGCGCTATCGTTTCGTGCAGGCGGATATCGTCGATGCCGAGGCCATGCACCGCGTGTTTCGGGAATGCCAGCCGGACGTGGTGATGCACCTGGCCGCGGAAAGCCATGTGGACCGCTCCATCGATGGCCCGGCCACCTTCATCCAGACCAATGTGGTGGGCACCTCGGTATTGCTGGAAACCGCCCGGGCGTACTGGCAGGCGCTCAAGCAGGATGACCCGACGAAGGCGGCCGGCTTCCGCTTCCATCATGTGTCCACCGACGAGGTGTATGGGGACCTGGGGGAGAGTGAGGCGTCAGGCGTGAGGGGTGAGGGGAGAAGCGGTGAGGCGTTAGGCGTGAGGGGTGGGGGGAGAAACGGTGAGGCGTTAGGCGTGAGGGGTGAGGAGCCTCCCCTCACCAGCGAAGCGCTCACTCCTCACCCCTCACCGGCGAAGCCGCTTTTCACTGAAACCACCCCCTATTCGCCCAGTTCGCCGTATTCCGCCAGCAAGGCGGGCTCGGACCACCTGGTCCGCGCCTGGCAGCGCACCTTCGGCCTGCCGACGCTGGTCACCAACTGCTCCAACAACTACGGGCCGTATCACTTTCCCGAGAAGCTGATCCCGCTGATGATCCTCAACGCCCTGGCCGGCAAGCCGCTGCCGGTGTATGGCGATGGCGGCCAGATCCGCGACTGGCTCTATGTGGAAGATCACGCCCGCGCGCTGGTCCAGGTCGCGACCCGGGGCACGATCGGCGAGACCTACAACATCGGCGGCCACAACGAGAAGACCAACCTGGAAGTGGTCGAGGCGATCTGCGAGATCCTGGACGAGCTGGTCCCGGCTGAGGAGAGAGGGGTGAGGGGTGAGGCACATATCCCCTCACAAGCGAAGCGCTCCCCCCTCACCCCTCACAAGGAACTCATCACCTTTGTCACCGATCGCCCCGGCCACGACCGGCGCTACGCCATCGACGCCTCGAAGATCAAGCGCGAGCTGGGCTGGCACCCGCAGGAAACCTTCGAGACCGGCCTGCGCAAGACGGTGGCGTGGTACCTGGAAAACCGGGAATGGTGGCAGCGGGTGCAGGACGGCAGCTACCAGGGGGAACGGCTGGGTGTGGTGTGAGGAGGAGTGAGGAGTGAGGAGTGAGGAGTGAGGAGTGAGGAGTGAGGAGTGAGGAGGAGAGCCTATGCGCAAGCACCAGCAGCTGCGAGCGTGGCAGGAATCGATGGAACTGGTTTCGACGATTTATGCTCTGACAGCCACCTTTCCTGCTGAAGAGCGATTCGGCCTGTCCAGTCAGATGCAGCGCGCCGCTGTGTCCGTACCCAGCAATATCGCGGAAGGAGCGGCGCGTGGAAGCAAGGCCGACTTTCTCCGGTTTCTCTACATCGCCAGAGGATCGCTCAGTGAAGTCGAAACCCAGCTGCTGATCGCCCAGCGCCTGGGCTATCTCAATGACCTATCGACCACCGGCCCCCAGCTTGACTCCGTGTTCAATTTACTGGGCGGTCTTATCAAACACCTCAAGTTGACCTCATGACCTACAACGCCTCATCACTTTCTAGCGAAGCACCTGCCCCTCACCCCTCACCAGCGAAGCGCTTACCCCTCACGATCCTCGTGACCGGAAGTACCGGCCAGGTCGGTTTCGAACTGCAGCGCCAGCTTTGCCTGCTGGGCACGGTGCTGGCGCCGACGCGTCGGGAGCTCGACCTGGCGGATGCCGACGCCGTGGCGCAGTGGCTGGAAACCCACCAGCCGGACGTGATCGTCAACGCGGCAGCCTACACCGCCGTGGACAAGGCCGAGGACGATCCCGAGCTGGCCCGGCGGCTCAACGCCGAGCTGCCGGCGCAGTTGGCCGAGTACAGTGCCGAACGTGGCCAGTGGCTGGTGCATTACTCCAGCGATTACGTCTACCCCGGCAGTGGCGATGCCCCCTGGCAGGAACAGGATGCCACCGGTCCGCTCAGCGTGTACGGCCGCACCAAGCTGGCCGGCGACGAGGCGGTGCAGGCCAGCGGCTGCCGGCACCTGATCTTTCGGACCAGCTGGGTGTACAGTGCGCGCGGGCACAACTTCCTGAAGACCATGCTGCGCCTGGGCCACGAGCGCGAGGCTCTGAACGTGGTGGACGACCAGATCGGCGCGCCCACCCCGGCCCGCTTGATCGCCCAGGTCACGGCCTTGGCCCTTCACGCCTCACTCGTCACGCCGCACGCCTCACCCCTCACCAGCGAAGCACTCACCCCTCACCCGGCGTTAGCCGGTACCTACCATCTGGCCCCGCGCGGCGAGACCAGCTGGTGCGGCTTCGCCCGCGAGATCTTTCGCCAGGCCGCGGCCGCCGGGGTCCCCCTGGCGACCACGCCCGAGCGCGTCGCGGCCATTCCCACGGCGGACTACCCGACGCCCGCGACTCGGCCGCTCAACTCCCGGCTGGCGGTCGACAAGCTGGAAGAGACGCTGGGCGTGCGCTTCCCGGACTGGCGCACAGGGCTGGCGTTGACGCTGCAGGAAGTCATGGACCGCGGGTGAACCGCCGATACTGAAGCAAGGACTGGGATAAAAAGGAGTGGAATACCGATCATGGGCCTTTCCATCGAGACGCTGGCCATACCCGAGGTCAAGATCATCACGCCGGCTCGCCATGGCGATGAACGCGGCTTCTTCTCGGAGAGCTGGAGCCGCCCCAGATGGCACGAGGCGGGCATAACCCTCGACTTCGTTCAGGACAACCATGCCTATTCGGCGCAAGCAGGCACGCTGCGCGGGCTGCATTTTCAGGTTCCGCCCTTTGCCCAGGCCAAGCTGGTGCGCGTGGTCCGCGGCGCCATCCTGGACGTGGCCGTGGACCTGCGCCAGGGCTCGCCGACGTTTGGCCAGCATGTCAGTGCCGAAATCTCCGCGCGCCAGGGCAACCAGATCTTGATTCCCGAAGGGTTCGCCCATGGCCTGCTGACCCTGGAACCGGATACCGAAGTGCTCTACAAGGTCACCCAGGTCTATTCCCCGGCGCACGACAAGGGCCTGCGCTGGAACGACCCCGACCTGGCGATCGACTGGCCGATCACCCGCCCGGTGTTATCCGAAAAGGATCGGCAGCAACCCTGGCTGCGGGACCTTCCACGCTATTTCGAATTACCCACCAGCGAGGCGCCATGATCTCCAAGGGCATCATCCTGGCCGGCGGTTCGGGAACCCGGCTCTATCCCATCACCCGTGCCATTTCCAAGCAGCTGCTGCCGGTCTACGACAAGCCGATGATCTATTACCCGCTGAGCACGCTGATGCTGGCGGGGATTCGCGACATCCTGATCATCACCACACCCCATGATGCGGAAGGCTTCACTCGCCTGCTGGGCGATGGCAGTCAATGGGGGCTGTCGTTGCGCTATGCCGTTCAGGCCTCCCCTGGTGGTCTGGCCGAGGCGTTCATCATCGGGCACAACTTCATCGGTTCGGACGGCTGCGCCCTGGTACTGGGCGACAACATCTTCTTCGGCCACGGCCTCACGAGCACCTTGCAGCAGGCGGCGAGGCGCGACTCCGGCGCGACGGTGTTCGGCTATCAGGTCCGCGATGCCCAGCGCTATGGCGTGGTCGAATTCGATGCGCAGGGCACGGCGCTGTCCATCGAGGAAAAGCCGTCGCGTCCGCGCTCCAACTGGGCCGTCACCGGGCTCTATTTCTACGACAACGCGGTGGTCGATATCGCCCGAGGCCTCCAGCCCAGCCCCCGCGGCGAGCTCGAGATCACCGACGTCAATAACCACTATCTGCAGCATGGCGCCTTGCAGGTGGAACGACTCGGTCGCGGCTTCGCCTGGTTCGATACCGGCACCCATGACAGCCTGCTCGAGGCCAGCAGCTTCGTGCAGACGGTCGAGAATCGCCAGGGCCAGCATATTGCCGTTCCCGAGGAGATTGCCTTCCACCAGGGGTGGATCGACCGCGAACACCTGGCGCGCCTGGCGGCGGGATTGAGCAAGAACGCCTATGGCACCTACCTGGCCGAGCTGGCCGGGGACACCTGATGCGCCGGCCTCGCGTGCCGCACCCACGGTGGCTCTTTTACCGGGCCACCGTCATGATCAGCGCCTATGTGATCGCCGAGATCGCGCCGGGCCTGGCCGCTCCGTGGCAGTGGCCGGCTTACGCCTTGGCGAGCCTGCTGCTGGCTTGGGCGCTGTCCGGCATGATTGCCCATGCCCGGCGGCATTGGCGGCGTCGCTGAGCCGGATACTGTTTTTCTTTTCTGTCGGGAGCCGTCGCGGTGAAGCCCAATAGCCGAATCCTCTTTCTACATGTCAACTTCCCCGGGCAGTTTCGCCACCTGGCTCCGGCCCTTCACCAGGCCGGCCATGACGTACGCGCCGTTACCCTGAACGCGCCCCCCGAGAGCGCGTTTCCCGTCACCCGGGCGACGCTGCCACGCGGCAACCCGCCGGACATCGACCCGCTCCTGCGCCAGCTGGACAGCAAGATCATTCGCGGGCGTGCCACCCAGGCCGTGCTGCAAGCCTGGCGCGACGAGGGCTGGGTACCGGACCTGGTCATCGGCCACGCCGGCTGGGGCGACATGATGACGGTGCGCGAGCTCTTTCCGGACAGTCGCTGCCTGGGGTGGTTCGAGTTCTATTACCAGGCCACGGGGCTGGATGCGGACTTCGATGCGGAATTCCCCGTAAGCGAGGAGGCGCGTCTGCGGATTCGCCTGAAGAACCTGTGGCCGCTCTGGATGCTGGAGCACGTCGATGCGGGGATCTGCTCGACCCACTTTCAGAAGGCCACCCATCCACAGGCCTATCACGACAGGCTGCATGTCATCCATGAAGGGATCGATACCCAACGCTTTCGGCCCAACGACAAGGTCAGGGTCTCGCTGGGGGACCGGCTGACCCTGACGCGCGACACGCCGGTGGTCACGTTCGTCAATCGCGACCTGGAACCCTATCGCGGCTATCACGTCTTCATGCGGGCACTGCCCGAGATCCTGACACGCAACCCTGACGCCCACGTGTTGATCGTGGGGGGCGATGGGGTGAGCTACGGCTCGGCACCCGGGGATGGCCGCCGCTGGAAGACGGTCTTTCTCGAGGAGGTCGCCGCCGGGCTCGACGAGCGCCGGGTGCATTTCCTGGGCAGGGTGCCGCACGACACCCTGACGGCACTGATGCAGCTGTCCCGGGCGCATGTCTACCTGACCTACCCGTTCGTGCTTTCCTGGTCGCTGCTGGAGGCGATGAGTTGTGCGGCGCCGATCATCGGCTCCGACACGGCCCCGGTTCGCGAAGTCATCACCTCGGGCGAGAACGGGTATCTGGTGGATTTCTTCGATCGCCAGGCGCTGGTCGATGCCGTCAGCGAGGCCCTGGCGCATCCCGAGGCGATGGCCCCGTTACGCGACCGGGCGCGTCGCACCATCCTCGATCACTACGACCTGCACACCCAGTGCCTGCCCCAACAGCTGGCCTTGATCGACAGCCTGCTGTGAGGGGGCCTCCCGCGCACGGGCCCGCCGAATCCCGGCGGGCCCGCTGACGAGCGACACGGCGCGGGCGTGCCCCGCGCCTGCTGTCAGGCCGTCACTTGGCCGCCAGCCATGTCTCGACCAGCTCGCGGTTGGCCGCCAGCCAGGCCTCGACGCCCTTGTCGGGATCGCCGGCGTCCTCGATGCTCAGCATCAGCTCGGCCAGCTGGGCGTGGCTCATGTGCCAGGCGTCGAGCATGGCGGTGACATCCGGGTGGGCATCGCCGAAGTCCTTGCGCGACATCCACTTGATGTCATCGCCGCCGCCGTAGGCCTGCTTCGGGTCCTTCAGGGGCTTGAGGTCGTACTGGGCGTAGGCCCAGTGGGGCTGCCAGAGCGTGACGGCGATCGGCGCCTCCTTGCGGTAGGCCTCGTCGAGCGCGGCGATCATCGCCGGGCCGGAGCTGTTCAGCTGGCGGAACGGCAGGTCGTAGGCCTCGATCGCGTCGTCGGTCTCGCCGGCGATCGCCGCGCCGGACTCGATGCCGATGACCGTCGGCTGGCCCTGATAGTCGAAGCGCTCGGCCGCGGCCTTGAGGTCCGCGATGGTGTTGATGTCGTCCAGATAGGCCGGCACCACCAGCTCGTCCTGCGCGCCCTCGTACCAGCTGTCGTGGACGTCGATGCGGTCCTTGTAGGGCCTGAGGTACTGGGCGTCGCCGTTGGGCAGCCAGACCTCCAGCGAGACGTCGATGTCGTCCTGCGCCAGGCCGCTGAAGATCACGCTCTTGCCGGTGGAGGTCAGCTCGACGTCGTAGCCCTGCTGCTCGAGCAGCTGCTGCCACAGGTGCGAGACGGCGATGTTCTCCGACCAGTTGTTGGTGCCGATGGTGATCGTGTCGGCCGCGGCAGCCGTGCCGGCGGCACCGGCCAGGGCCAGGGCGAGACAGGTGGTCTTGAGTGCGTTCATGGGCTTCCTTCAGTGGGAGTGAACGGGAGGGACGGGATCAGTCCAGCAGGTCGTCAGCGTAGCCGTAGGTCGAGAGCCGGTCGATGCCGCTTTCGGTGATCAGCACCTGCTCCTCGAGCTTGACGCCCTCGCTGCCGTCGCGGTGGCCGATGTAGGCCTCGACGCACAGCGTCATGCCCGGCTCGATGGCACCGTCGTAGCCGACGTCGTCCCAGTCCATGTCGTGGGCGATCAGCGGCCATTCGCCGGTCATGCCGCAGCCGTGGACGATATCCAGATAACGGTTCTCGCGGTAGCCCTCGGGGATCGGCCAGGCGCGCCGCGAGTACTCGCGAAAGCTCATGCCCGGCCCGAGCAGGGCGATGTTGCTCTCCAGCTGGTCGGCGGCCATGCGATACAGCGCCTTCTGGGCCGCGCTCGGCGCGCCGGCGCCGGGAACATGGAAGGTCCGCGAGAAGTCGGTGTAGTAGCCGAAGCAGCCGACGATGTCGGTATCGAAGGCGACCAGCTCGCCGGGCGCGATGACCTTGTCGGAGCACTCCTGAAACCACGGGTTGGTGCGCGCGCCGGACGTCAGCAGGCGCGTCTCGGCGTATTCGCCGCCGGTCGCCAGCACGTGCTGGTTGAAGATCGCCCACAGCTCGTTTTCGGTCATGCCGGGACGCAGGGCCGCCTCCATGCGCGTCATCGCGGCTTCGGTCAGCGTCACCGAGCGGTGGATCAGCGCCAGTTCGTCGAGGCTCTTGACCGATTTGGCGCCCTCCATGATGACGGCCGCGTCGGACACCGCGAAGCCGGCCTCACTCAACGCGGCGAACGCCCCGGTGGGGGCCGACTCGACGCCGAGCCGTCGCCCCTGAGTGGCGGACTGCGCGAACAGCGCGCGGATGTCGTCGACGAACGCCGCGGTATGGCGGGCACAGTGCGGGCCACTGTACTGCGGCATCACCGCCCGCGCCGGGCGCACGTCGTCGAGCAGCGCGAGATCGCGGGCCAGGTGCAGGCAGGCGCTGAACTCGAACAGCACCACCGGCCCCTCGGCGGCCACGTAGAGATAGCGCGCCGGGTTGCGCTGGGAATAGACCTGCATGTTGCGGGAACCGCAGGCGTAACGGATGTTGATCGGGTCGAACAGGATCACGGCATCGAGGCCGTGGTGGCGCATCTGCTGGCGCAGCCGTTCGAGCCGATAGCGCTCGACACGTTCGATCAGGGCCGCGTCGATCGCGCGTTCGCGAAAGGCGCCGCTGGCGTAGCCATCGGCATCCAGGGTGTGGCCGGCGGGTTCGCCGGCCAGGGCAACGATCTGGGACATGGAGTTCGCTCGGTCGCTTGCAAAAAGTCGGGAATCGCTTTACCCCCACAAATCGCCACTTGGGCGCTCTCACCGTGGGAGCGAATTCATTCGTGATGAACCAGCCCTGCGGCCCCGCCATCGGGGATAAATCCCCTCCCACAAGTAGCCCATCGAGCCACTTTCCTGTGGGAGCGAATTCATTCGCGAGGCATCGCCGCCAACCGGGGCGTCAGCCCATCAGCCGGTCATGACGGCGCTGGTTGTCGGCGTCGATGTGCTGCTGGGTCACCCGGCCATAGATCTTCCGGGTGTGCTCCAGGCTGCCCATCATGTCCGGGGCTTTCGCATAGCCGAGCAGCGTGCACAGCCGCTGCCCCTTGGCGGCGGCGACGCGGTGCATCGAGTAGCGGCCCTTGAACAGCTGCAGGTCGCCGGTGTTCAGCGTCAGCGAGCGGACCTCGTCGTGATCGCCCTCGAGCACACGCTGCACGCCGGCGAAGTTCTCGTCGCCGGGGCGGCGAATGTCCGGGCAGTACTGGAACTCGCCGCCGCTTTCCGGCCGCCGGGTCATCAGGCTGACGATGAATTCGTTGGTGTCGAAGTGCCAGGGCAGCTCGGTGTCCTCGGGCATGACATTGATCACCAGCCCGGCGATGGGGTCGGCGAACTCGTGGATCACCGGCTCCTCGAGGCAGTCGGCGATGAAGCGCTGGAAGGTCGCGTTGCGGTAGAGCCGCTTGACGATCGCCTGGTCCGGGATCAGGTCCTTGGCGACGAAGCCGTTGGTGTAGTGCTGGAAGCAGCGCACCGGGTGATCCTCGGGCAGGTCGGGATCGTCCGGGGTGACATAGGGATTGACGCTGTTGTCGGAAAAGAATGCCTGGGGCGAAAGCGCCTCGCTCTCCTCGCGCAGCGCCGCGAGCCGGTCCTCGCGAATGAAGCGCGCGAGCAGCGCACAGCCGTCATCATGGAGCTGGGAACGGACACGGGCGACGGCCTCGCGGTAGGCGTCGCTGCCCGGCTGATCGAGCGGGTAGCGCTCGAGATCGATCAGGTCGGCCAGGGCGTCGTCGACGGGGGTGGCGGCGGTACCGGATTCGGGGCGGACGGAAGATGGGGACAGGGACATGAAGACCTCTCGTGCTCCTCGGTTGGATGGCCACGTGACTGGCGCCATAACCTACGCGGCGCACCGCCCCGGGCTCCAATCGGAAATTCGCCGCCGATGTCACGAGATTTTTATCAATTGCCTTCCTCCGCACCGTCAGTCACCTCAATCCGCGTCCGAATACAGCGCGCGCAGTGTGGCGGCCAGCGGCTCGGCGACTTCGCGCACCCGCGGCTCGTCGGCAAACGCCAGGTACCAGGGAACCTGCGGCATCGCCACGTCCAGTGGCCGCATCACCACGCGGCCGGCGCGGGCGGCATCGCGAACCGCCCAGCGCGAGAGAATGCTGATCCCCTTGCCCGCCGCGACCAGCTCGAGAATCAGCGCCACCGACTCGATCTGCACCATGTGCGAGGGGTAGACGCCGGCCGGCTGGAAGAAATACTCAAACTCGTGGCCCGCCTCGGGAATCACGCTGTAGGTGAAGTGCCGCCCCTCGTCGAACACCTCGGCCGGCACTGCCGCCCCCTCGGCCGCCGGATGCCCGGGCGGCAGCACCGCCACGAGCGGCTCCTCGAACAGCGCCTCGCAGGCCAGGCCGCGCTGTACCGGCACCTCGATCATCACGGTCAGGTCGACGCGGCGTGCCAGCAGCGCCCCGGTCATCTCGTCCAGGGGCAGGCGCACCAGATCGATGTCGCGGTCATGGTGCTCGTAGAGAAACGGCAGCGCCTTCGAGAAGGTGTCATAGGGGCCGATACCCAGACGCAGCGCCGGCTCGCCGTGACGCGCCAGCTGCCAGGCCTCGAGCTCGGCACTGCGTACCCTGGGCAGGATCTCGCGTGCCGTTTCCAGCAGGCGCTCTCCCGAGGCGGTCAGCACCAGCCGCCGCCCCTCGCGGGCGAACAGCGATACCCCGAGGCGGCGCTCCATCTCGCGAATGCGGTGGGTCGCGGCAGGCTGGGTCAGGCCGATCGCCGCGGCGGCGTCGTGAACGGTACCGTGCGTGGCGATGGCATCGATCAGCACGTAGAACTTGATATCGAGCATGGCATGTCGGGGCGGAGAAAGATGGGCGGGGATGATAGCAGGCTCCCGAGTCGCTGCACCGAGGGAATCGGGATCGCCGACTTAACACAGGTTCAGGCGCCCCGGATTTCACAGGGCTATGCTGCGGGCGTTGCCGGTGAGTGACCCTTCACGACCGGCGCCTTCCGAGTTGCGATAAGGAGATCACGATGACTCAGGAACACGGCTACTTCGACCCGCAGTCCCGCCAGGTGGAGCCCGGCGAGCTGCGCGCCTTCGGCGTGACGATCCACAGCCGGCGCGGCCGGGCCGGCGAGCTCTGCGAGATGCTGCGCTTCGTGCAGGACGCCGCCACGCTGGGCGCGGCGGAGCATCTCCGGCGGGTCCACTTCGATTCCGACAGCGGCGTCTGCCATATCGATGTCGATGACCGGGCGCCCCTGCACGGCAGCGTCGAGCACCGGCTCGACCAGGCAGCCCGCAAGCACCTGTCGCGTTTCACGCTGTGCGGTGCCAACGAACTGGGCGAGACGCTCGGCAGCCAGCTGGTATCGCAACCCGCACCGGAGGAGTGGAGCACCCCGGAAGACGCGGTGACGGAGGCCGCCGCCACAGACGACAGCGACGCGATATCGCCGACGGCTACCAGCGAGGCCCCGGAGCTGCGCTGAGTGCCATGGTCTCGACACCCTGATGCACGCAGGGTGTCAGAGATCGACCAGGCACCATCCAGCCGATGAGCAGACCATATTCGGCCCACCGCTCTCGTGTTTACCCGATGGAGCTGATGTCCGCCCCCTTGAAGGGAGGAGATTTCCAATTTACCGAGGACCGGACAGGGAGACTTGCCCAGGCCGTGGCTCCCTGCGTGAATTCACTTCCCTGAGCATGCCAGCCAGATGGTCAATCGCCCGTTTCGGATATTGCGAATTTTGTTTATTTCGAATAGCTTGGCAAGTAACGCTAGAACACGAAACGGCAGCCAGCAGTAGCGGGCTGCGTGGAGGTCATGCCATGAACACCGCCACCCAAGATACAGCGCCCGACAACCTCGAGCTCACCCGCCTGGCCAGGGCCAGCGCCACCGAGCTGAGCCAGCTGCTCCGCGAGCGCCCCGAGAGCGACCGGGCGCATATCAAGCTGGATGGAGCAGACCTGGTGCTGCCCCGTCAGGCGCTGGTGCTGCTGCGTGACCTGCTAACCGAGATGGCCCAGGGCAATGCCGTGACCATCCTCCCGACCCATGCCGAGGTGACCACCCAGGAAGCCGCCAACATGCTCAATGTCTCGCGGCCGCATCTGGTCAAGCTGCTCGAGGAGGGCGTGATACCCTTTACCCGGGTGGGCACGCATCGCCGGATTCGCCTGCAGGATCTGCTGGCCTACAAGCGCCAGCAGGAGGAGGCCTCAGAGGCCGCCCTGCAGGAACTGGCCGACCAGGCCCAGGATCTGGGCATGGGCTACTGATGCGCTTCGTGGTCGTCTACGACGCCTGCGTGCTCTATCCCGCGCCCTTGCGGGACCTGCTGATTCGCCTGGCCACCACGGGGCTGTTCGCCGCACGCTGGACCGAGCAGATCCACGATGAGTGGACACGCAACCTGCTCAAGAAGCGCCCCGAACTGGCGGAGGCGCTGCCGCGCACCGTCGAACTCATGGAGCGTGCGGTGCCGGACGCCCTGGTCACCGGGCACGAGCCACTGATCCCGGCGCTCGAGCTGCCCGATCCCGATGACCGCCACGTGCTGGCTGCGGCCATTCGCGCCGGAGCGCAACTGATCGTCACCTTCAACCTGAAGGACTTTCCCACCAACACCCTGGCCGATTTCGGGATTGAGGCCGTCCATCCCGATACCTTCCTGGAGCAGCAGTTCGAGCTGAGCGAGGGGCTGGTGCTCAGGACCGTCCATCGTCACCGCGCCAGCCTGCGCAAGCCGCCGAGAAGCGTCGATGAGTATCTCGATACCCTGGCCGCCTGTGGCCTGATCGTCACCGCAGACAGGCTGCGGGAATTCACCGATGTCCTGTAACGGATAGGGAAGCGCTGATCAATTGGCTAAAGTGCTCAGAGTGGCGCAATCATCGCGTCAGCGATCACATTCTGACCACCCCAGGTTGAAGTGGTCCAATTGAAGCCACGGCCCCGGCTGGCGCGGTTTCTGGCGGGGCTGGGGGCATCAGGGTATCGACTTCGACGTTGCGCCCCCAGATACGCCCCCTTGCATGGGGGCATGTCAAGAAGTGCCATGAAACGTCCAGACACAAGAAAGGGGCCCGGAGGCCCCTGTTCATGCGGTTTCTGAAGTGTTGTGGAACCTTCTGAAACCCTTGTTTGGTGGAGGCGGCGGGAATTGAACCCGCGTCCGCCGGCACTCGCCCATTGGCTCTACATGCTTAGTTCCGTCTTTTGTTTTAGCGTTACTGGCTCCGACGGGCAGGATCCAGCAACGCGAGCCTTCTTAAGTTTGACGATTGACGTGAAGGCGCCGCCAATCGCGATCCCATTACTTTGCGCTCATCTCCCGTCCACGATGAATGGGCACATCGCTTCGGGGCCAGGCTAACACCAGCAGGTTTTAAGCTGCCAGCGCGCCCTGAGCGTAGTTTTCGTCGTTTGCGACTATTTAATCGTGATGTTGGATTTACGAGATACATCACGCTCTCGGCATGCACCTCAGGGATTGCAACCGGCGTCGAAGCCATGTCGCCCCCGTTGAACTTTCGTATTTTAGCAGATGGGGACCCGGTCGCGCCAGTTCAAGGGGCGCGATCAGTTGTTTTCGCGCATGATCCGCGCCTTCTGGCGGTTCCAGTCGCGCTGCTTCTCGGTGGCGCGCTTGTCGTGGAGCTTCTTGCCCTCCACCAGCGCCAGCTCGCACTTGACGAGGTTCTTCTTCCAGTACAGCTTGAGCGGCACGCAGGTGTGGCCCTTGTCCTGGGTGCGCGAGAAGATCTTGGCGATCTCCTTGCGGTGCAGCAGCAGCTTGCGGGTCCGCGTCGGGTCGGCCAGCACGTGGGTGCTGGCGGTGTTGAGCGGCGTGATATGGCTGCCCAGCAGCCAGGCCTCGCCATCCTTGATCAGGATGTAGGTATCGGTCAGCTGGGCCTTGCCGGCACGCAGACTCTTGACCTCCCAGCCAGCCAAGGCCAGGCCGGCCTCGAAGGTCTCTTCGATGTGATACTCGAAGCGTGCCTTCTTGTTCAGGGCGATGGTGTTGCCGCCCGGCTTGTTGGCTTTTTTCTTGGCCATGGGTCCTCTGTGTTCGCTACGCGCTGCCTGAAAAATGCCTGCGCTCGCCCATACGGCGTTAAAAATTGACTCGGGCGCGAGTCCGATCAAAATGCTCGCTTAAGCCTTGTAAACTCCGCTTTTTCGTCAATTTTTGCCTTGCCTGGCCATCGCTCGTCGATTCTTCAGGCAGCGCTTGGATCCTGTCGACAGCCCTCCAACATGGGGCAAGGCGTGTTACCATTCAAGGGCTTGGCGTGATGATTCCCATGATACGCGCAAGCCCGAGTCAAGTCAGCGGAGAGGTGCATGCCCACGGTCAATCGGTCCGCACTGGTGCGGCATTCCGCCCAGGCCATGTTCGATCTGGTCAACGATTTCGAGCGTTACCCGGAGTTTCTGCCCGGCTGCCGCCGCGCGCGGCTGATCGAGTACGACCAGGAACACCTGGTCGGCGAGCTGACCCTGGCCAAGGCCGGTGTCGAGCAGAGCTTCACCACCCGTAACGACCTGTATGCGCCGGAACGCATCGAGCTGTCGCTGGTCAGCGGCCCCTTCCGGCGCCTGCAGGGCCAGTGGCTGTTCATGCCCATGGGCGAGCAGGCCTGCAAGGTGGCGCTGGAGATGAACTTCGAGTTTTCCAACCGCCTGCTCGGCATGGCCTTCGGCAAGCTGTTCAGCCAGATGGCCGGCCAGCTGGTGGAGGCGTTCACGCGCCGGGCCGACGAGGTCTACGGGCGTGGCTGATGCGGTGCAGGTCGAGGTGGCCTTCGCCCTGCCCCGGCGCCAGGTAATCGTGCCGCTGACGCTGCCGGCGGGCACCTCGGCGCGCGAGGCGGTGCGTCGGGCGCACCTGGAACGCCACTTCCCCGACCTGCCCGCCGAGACCTTCTCCGAGGCCGAGCTGGGGATCTTCGGGCGGCGCCTCGACGACCCCGAGCAGTACACGCTGGCGGACGGCGATCGCGTCGAGCTCTACCGCCCGCTGCGCATCGATCCCAAGCAGGCCCGGCGCCTGCGCGCCGCCCGCAAGCGCTGACTCACTCGGCGGCGGGCGTGGCACCCTCGACCGCCCCGGTCGCCGGCTCGCCGCCCTGCGGCGCGCGGCTGGGCGTGGTGTCGAGCAGGTTGCCGGGCAGGGCGTCCTCCTCGATGGCCGGCCCGGCGCCCGGTTCGGCCTTGAGATCCACGTCCTTGTCGATGTCGCCGCTGGTACGCATGTTAACCAGCCGATCATCGGCGAAGGTCAGGGTCAGGCGCTTGTAGACCTTGCCGCCGTAGGCCTTGTCGAGCAGGAAGACGTAGTCCCACTGACTGGCGTCGAACGGCGTCTCGAGCAGCGGGCTGCCCATCACGTACTGGACCTGCTTGCGGGTCATGCCCGGCTTGAGCTGGGCCAGCATTTCCTGAGTGATGAGATTGCCCTGCGGCAGGTCGCGCTTGTAGACGCCGAAGTAGCTGCAGCCGGCCAGCAGCCCCAGGGCGAGCGAAAAGATGACTATTTTGATCAGGTTTTGCATTTGGCCCCGTTCTTCACTATCGTTGCTCTGGCCGATCATACCCGACCCACCACGATACTGCGAAGAGTTACCATGGCCGATCAGAACCATGAACTGCGCCGTGCAGGCCTGAAGGTCACCCTGCCGCGCGTGAAGATCCTGCAGATTCTCGAGCGATCGAAGGACATGGAAACCCACCTCAGTGCCGAGGACGTCTACAAGGCGCTGCTCGATGCCGGCGAGGATGTGGGCCTGGCCACGGTATACCGCGTACTGACCCAGTTCGAGGCCGCCGGCCTGGTGGTGCGCCATCACTTCGACGGCGGTCACGCCCTGTTCGAGGTTTCCCAGGAAGAGCACCACGACCACATGGTGTGCCTGGAAAGCGGCAAGATCGTCGAGTTCTTCGACGAGGCCA
Organism: Modicisalibacter sp. 'Wilcox'; assembly: GCF_010993675.1. NCBI lineage: Bacteria > Pseudomonadati > Pseudomonadota > Gammaproteobacteria > Oceanospirillales > Halomonadaceae > Modicisalibacter > Modicisalibacter sp. 'Wilcox'. The sequence goes on along the minus strand of NZ_WNXF01000010.1, from coordinate 104,822 downwards.
TCGAGCGCCGTCAGCAGGAGATCGCCGAGGAACACGGCTACGAACTGGTTGACCACGCGCTGGTTCTGTATGTACGCCCCAAGGGCTCCGACGCTCCCCGTTAGCAGGCCGCCCCACGCCTCGGCGGGAAACGGGCCGGCGCCTGAGCGCCTGCTTCAGGGCCTGCCGGGGTAGTTCTCGGAATGCCGCCCCACCCGATTGACCGATTCCCCACCGTCGACGAACAGCACCTGCCCGGTGACGAAGCGGTTGTCGAGCAGATAGTCCAGCGCCTGCCCCAGCTCTTCCACTTCGCCCTGCCGCGCCAGCGGAATGCCCGCATAACGCCAGGCCAGGTAGTCGCTGGTACGCTGCGCGGCCGGCAGGATGACGCCGGGGGCGATGGCATTGACCCGGATGGCCGGTGCCAGCTCGATCGCCGCCATGCGCGTCAGCTCGGCCAGCGATTTCTTCGCCAGCAGGTAGGCGGCATAGGCATGCTGTTCGAAGGCGATCTTGTTGTCGACGATATTGATGATGTCACCGGCGTCCACGCACCGGCCGAACGCCCGGGTGAGCAGGAAGGGCGCGAAGAGGTTGACCCCGAACTGGGTCTCGAGCTGTTCGCGGGCCGTCTCGCGAATGTCGCCGGGTGCATAGGTCGAGGCGCTGTTGACCAGCAGCGCCAGCGCGGGAAAGCGTGCAACCACTCGCTCGACCAGCCCCTCCACGTCGCCCGTGCGGAAGTCGCAGGCGAACGTCTCGCACGCCCGCCCCTGGTGTCGAATCGCCGCCGCGGTTTCCTCGGCCGCCGCCGCGGAGTGGTGGTAGTGCAGCGCGATGTCGTAGCCGCGTCGGGCCAGATGCAGGGCGAAGAAGCGGCCGACGCGCGTGGCGCCGCCGGTAACGAGAGCGGCCTGGCGATCGGTCACGATCAGGACCTCCTGGATGACGGCGAGAGACGGGAAGCGCCGCGCGTCGGCGGCAGTCCGTCACCAACATACGCAGCCGCCGTCAGCGCGACAAGTCCACGCCCAGCAGATGACCCAGCGCCTGGGTGGCGTAGGTCGCGTGCGGTACCGTCACGCTCTCGAGATCCCCGGCCCGGCAGCGCGGGCAGGGCTGCACGCCCCGCGCGCCGCGACGCTCCACATAGACCAGCGCCTGGCAGTGACGACATAGAAACAACGCACGGCGTGACTCGGCCATGACACCCCTCCCCTGACACCATCCCTTGCTCGTGCCGGTCTCGGTCGGCTTGGTGTCTTCAGTGTGTCAGGGCCCACGCGGGCGTCTAGATGAAAACTATGACGCCGGCAGCATGAACCGAGCCGGCCTCTTGCCTGTCGCAGGACTGAGAAAGTGGCGCCAACAAAACGATGGCGAGCCGCCCGGCATTCAACCACCCTCGAGGGATATGCCACACTGATGCTGAACCGTCACGGAAGGAGCTTGCTCATGATCAAGCAGACCATTACCTGGCGCGAGGTGCCAGGCGAAGGCGACAGCGGGCCGCGCTACGAGGTCTACGACAGTGATACGGGGACCGTCATCGGCACCTATGACAGCCGCGAGGCCGCTCAGGAGGAAGTGGATGCCATGAACCGGTCCGACGTGGAAGGCCGCGGGAGCAGCCACCGCAAGCAGGAGGCCGACCCCGCCGGCGGTTGACGGCGGGCAGCCTGTCCCTGCGTGTCTCACGACACGTCCCGGCGCGATCAGGAGGCGGCACGCTCCGCCCGGTCGCGCCAGGCGCCTTTGGCCGCCGCCATGACCCTTTCCAGATCATCGCCATGGCATCTGAAGGCCCGGCAGTCGGCGCAGTGAATCGCCTGCTCGCTGTCCGCGGGCATCGGCAGCAGGAAGCGCTCCCCGCCGCACACGTGGCATTGCAGTTCCAGCGTTACCGTCAGCATGGTCGTCCCTTTCCGTTGTTGATACTCGGCACTCCCGAGCCCCACCGGCCCGGCCGTTCGCCCCTCGCGGGGATCCCATGGCGTGCCGGGTTGATCTTGGCGCGCTTGCGTACAAGAATTGTACAACGTGCAGCCACCCGGAGCCCTGCGCCATCGCCGGCATTATTCCGCCACCCCGTGACAGGGTCGTGAAAGCCACCGCGACGCGCGGCTCGGGCCGCGAAGGCGGCGATGTTATCATCAGGGCCTGCTAATTCCACAAGACAAGAATGGCGAGACGCGCCACTTCACATGGAGGTTCGACGTGCTGAAACCATCCCTGCGCTCCTGGCTGGGGTACGGCCTGTGGCTGGCCCTGGTCCTGTTCACGCTACCGGCGCTGGCTCAGCCGGCGGCATCGGCGTCCCCCGATGCCGACGCCGGCCCGGCCTATGGCACCCTGGCCGATCTGCTCGAGAACGACGCCTCGCGCCAGCAGCTGATCGAGGAGCTGCGCCGCCTGGCCGACACCACCGGCGCCGCCGGCCAGGCCGCGGCCACGCCGGCCCCCGCCACCGCCCCGGCCCCCGAGAACGTCAGCCTGGCCCGGCACATCGCCGAGATGACCAGCGACATCGCCGGTGACGTCGGCACCCAGTTCCACAACCTGGGCCGGGCGCTGATGGGCATCATCTCGCCGCAGGACCACGCCGGCCCGGGGATCGACCTGGCGGCCCTCAGCAACGCGGCGATCAACCTGACCCTGGTGATCGTCGCCACCTTCGTGGTGTTCTTCCTGCTGCGCCGGCTGATGCACCCGCTGTTCGTGCGCATCAGTGGCTGGTCCCGCCAGGGCGAGAAACGCAGCGCCCTGCTGCGCCTGCTGGTGGCCGTCGCCATCGCCGCGCTGATCGACGTGGTGGTGATCGCCCTGGCCTATGTCGGCGGCAACCTGATCGCCACCTTCGCCATCGGCGAGAGCGGCAGCCTGTCCACCCAGGCCTCGCTGTTCCTCAATGCCTTCCTGGTCATCGAGCTGATCAAGGCGGCGCTGCGCATGCTGCTGTCGTCGCATTACGACGGCCTGCGACTGATTCCCACCGATGCCGCTAGCGCCGCGCACTGGAACCGCTGGCTGGCCACGCTGACCGGCTTCGTCGGCTACGGCATGCTGGTGCTGGTGCCGATCGTCAACTTCAACCTGTCGCCGGCGCTGGGCAAGGGTATCGGCCTGCTGGTCATGATCCTGGCCTTCATCTATGCCACCACCATGGTGCTGCGCAACCGCCAGCCGGTGCGCGAGGCGCTCGACGCCAAGGCCGAACAGGCCACCATGAGCCCCAGCCGGGTCGGCCTGCGACTGCTCGGCCGCGTCTGGCACTGGCTGGCCATCGCCTACTGCCTGATGGTGCTGCTGGTGAGCATCGTGCGTCCCGAATCCGCCCTGCCCGATGTCGCCGTCGCCACCCTGCAGTCGCTGATCATCGTCGGCGTGGGCCTGCTGATCTCGGGCAGCCTGACCCAGATCATCGGCCGGCGCATCACCCTCTCCGACGAGCTGCGCCGCCGGCTGCCGCTGCTCGAGGTCCGCCTCAACGCCTACATTCCCACCTTCCTCAAGGTGATCCGCACCATCATCCTGGTCGTGGTGGCCATGCTGGTACTCAACGCCTGGGGCGCCTTCGACCTGGCCGCCTGGTACGCCACCGAGGCGGGCCGCGGCATCGTCAGCAAGGTCATCGACGTGATCGTCATCCTCGCCGTCGCCGCGGCGGTGTGGATCGCCCTGGCCAGCCTGATCGAGCACCGCCTCAATCCGGAAACCGGCAGCGGCGAGCCCTCGGCCCGCGCCAAGACCCTGCTCAGCCTGTTCCGCAACGCCCTGGCCATCGCTCTGGTGACCATGACCGCGATGATCGTGCTCTCCGAGATCGGCATCAACATCGGTCCGCTGATCGCCGGCGCCGGGGTGATCGGCCTGGCCATCGGTTTCGGTGCCCAGAAGCTGGTGCAGGACATCATCACCGGGGTGTTCATCCAGGTGGAGAACGCCATGAATACCGGCGACGTGGTCACCGTGGGCGGGGTGACCGGCACCGCCGAGCGCCTGAGCATCCGCTCGGTGGGCATCCGCGACCTGGCCGGCACCTATCACATCGTGCCCTTCTCCAGCGTCGACACCGTCTCCAACTACATGCGCGAGTTCGGCAACCACGTCGGCGAGTACGGCATCGCCTACCGCGAGAGCATCGACGACGCCATCGCCCAGCTGGAGCTGGCCTTCGAGGACCTCAAGGCCGGCGAGCACGGCCACAAGCTGCTGGCGCCGCTCACCGTGGCCGGCGTGACCGCCCTGGCCGACAGCTCGGTGAACATCCGCGTGGTGATCAAGACCACCCCGGGCGACCAGTGGGGCGTGGGCCGGGCCTACAACCGCCTGGTCAAGCTGCGCTTCGATGCCGCCGGCATCGAGATCCCCTTCCCGCATACCACGCTGTACTTCGGCGAGGACAAGGACGGCAGCGCCCCGGCGGCCAACATCCGCCTGGTCGAGAATCGTCGCCAGGCCGCGGACACCACCCGCAGCGAGCCCATGGCCGACGGCGAGGCCCCGGTCTACCGGGTCAGCGATCCCTCGCACAGGAAGCCCGACGAGGACGACGTCGACGCACCGCAGGAGCGCTGACACACGTCCCGGTCATTTCCCGACCGACGCAAAAGGGGCTGCCTGCGGGCAGCCCCTTTTGCGTCGTACCCCAGTCGCGGCTCGCGGGGTTATTGCGTGGTCACCAGCATCACCGCGCTGAGAAGCGCGGTGACCCACATCGCCGGCCGGATCGCCTCCAGCCGCCCGGTGCACAGCTTGATGATCACGAAGCTCAGGAAGCCGAAGGCGATCCCCAGGGTGATCGAGTAGGTCAGCGGCATCAGGATGATCGCCAGGAAGGCGGGGAAGGCCTGGTCGAACTTCTCCCACTCGATCTGGCGTACCGGCGCCATCATGAACAGCCCCACCATCACCAGCGCCGGCGCCGTGGCGACCGCCGGCACCAGCGACAGCAGCGGCGAGAGGAACAGGAACGGCAGGAACAGCAGGCCGATGACCACCGCCACCAGCCCGGTGCGCCCGCCCTGGGCAACGCCGGCTCCGGACTCGATGAAGGTCTGGGCGGCGCTGGTACCCAGCGGCGCGGCGATCATCGAGGCGAAGGCATCGACGGTCATCGAGCGCTTGAGGTTACGCGGGTTGCCGTCCGCGTCCTTGAGATCGGCGGACTCCGCCAGGGCCAGGAAGCACGACAGCGAGTCGAAGAAGTTGGTGAACAGCATGACGAAGATGAACGGCAGATAGGCCACCTTCAGTGCGCCCCAGACATCGACCTGCATCACCGCACTGAAGTCCGGCAACGAGGCCAGCCCGTTCCACTGCACGACGATCTCGTCGCCCCACAGCCGCCCCATCGGCAGCGCCACCAGGGTGGTGAAGGCGATGCCCAGGATCAGCGCGCCGTTGAGGCGCAGGATGGTGAAGATCGCCGTGGCCATCATGCCCAGGAAGAAGGTGATCAGCGCCGGGTCGAGATCACCCAGCGACACCAGCGTCGCCGGATTGGCGACCACGAAGCCGGCATTCTTGAAGCCGATGAAGGTGATGAACAGCCCGATGCCGCAGGTGATGGCGAAACGCAGCGAGTCGGGGATCGCCTCGATGATCGCCTTGCGCACATTGAACATCGCCAGCACCGCAAACATCACTCCCGACCAGAACACGCAGCCCAGCGCGGTCTGCCAGGGCAGCCCCGCGCCCTGCACCAGGGTGTAGGTGAACAGCGCGTTCATGCCCATTCCCGGCGCGACGAGGATCGGGTTGCGGGCATAGAGCCCCATCGCCAGGCTGCTCATGAAGCTGATCATCACGGTGGCGGACAGCGCCGCCGAGAAGGGAATCCCGGCATCGCTGAGGATCGCCGGGTTGACGACGATGATGTACATCCCCGCCAGGAAGGTCGCCAGGCCGGCCAGCAGCTCGGTCCTGAGCGTCGAGCCGCGACGCTCGATGTTGAAGTAGCGCACCAGCCAGGGCGTGCGCGGCGAGTCGGAGGGACGAGACGCCTCGAGGGACGCCGAAGTGCCTTGTTGCATGGGTCGGGTTCCATTGTTGTTGTCGATCGGATGCAAGAGCGCCTTACAGCGTATGCGATATTTGACCATTTGGACAAACAAAGACGACAAACTTTCGTATACAAACCCTGGAGCCCACGCCGTGGCGACGAGGCGGCATGTCGCCCGGAGATCCCGGCCATCATAAAAAAGGGCGCCCATGTGGGCGCCCAGGAGAGCAAATCGCGTGTCGCGTCAGGGGTTCTGGTCGCTGGGCTGCGGCAGTGCCGGCAGCGACTTGTCGAGCAGCTCGACGCTCTGGCGATAGTAGAGCTGGCTCTTGTCGTGGTCGCCGAGGTTGGCGTAGAGCCGCGCCAGTTCGGCGCACACCACGCCGCTGGGGCGCTGGCGCTGGCTGGCCTCGAAGTACTCCTGCGCCTTGCCCCAGTAGGCGTTGCGCAGCGACAGGCGACCCAGGGTCAGCAGCAGGTCGGGGTCGTTGGGCCGCTCCTGCAGCCATTTCTCGGCATAGGCCAGCTGGCGGCCGGCATCGACGTTGAGCAGGCCGTAGCGCAACACCAGGCGGCTGTCCCAGTGCTCCTTGAGGGTCTGGCGCAGCAGGCGCTCGGCGATGCCCTCTTCCTTGCCGCGGACCAGGGCTTCGGTATACAGGCCGACCAGCTCCACGTCGCCGCGCAGGTAGTCGGGCATCTCCGCCCACAGGTTGCGCACCCGCTCGACATCGCCGGGCCGACGCGCCGTCTGCAGGATCAGCTCGCGATAGGCGCGCTGCTCCATGTGGCGGCGCTCGTCGTCGCCGACCAGCTGCTGACGCGCCAGCCGCGGCATCAGGCGACGAATGCCGTCCCAGTCGTTGACGCTCAGGTAGGCCTGCTTGAGCAGCTTGAGCACCTGCGGATGATCGGGCAGCTGCTTTTCCAGGCGCGTCAGGGTGGCCAGCGCCTCCTCGAACTGCTGGCGGTCGAGCATCAGCTGCGCCTGGACCAGCCCCACGGCGGCATCCGAGCCCTCGGTGCTGAAATGAGCCCGCTTGAGCAGCGCGTCGGCCTGGTCGTGGCGCCCCTGGTAGTGAGCCGCCAGGGCCGCCGAGAGGTAGTTGACCAGCGGCGTGCTGGAGTCGTCCGCCGCCTTGGTCAGGGACTTCTCGGCCCGCTTCCAGCGGCCCTCGGCGAGCGCCACCAGACCGCGCACGGTGCGGCGCATGGCGTTGCGCTGACGGGTGCGGGTGTTCCACACCTTGAGCCGGCTGACCGGACGCCGCAGGCGCATCAGCAGGCGCAGCACGAAATGCAGCACCACGAACACGGCGAACAGCAGCACCAGGCCGAACCAGAACGAGGTCTGGAAGGACGTATCGCCCACGCGCACCAGCCAGTAGCCGGGCACCGACTGCATCAGCTGGCCGAACAGCGCACCGATCGCCAGGCCGAAGACGACGACGAGAATCAGTTTCCTCATGCCGCGCCGCTCCCGGCGTCATGACGACGCTCCATGAAATCGCGCAGCTTCTGCAGCGAGGCGCTGATGTCCGGCAGGTCCGGGCGAATGGTCTTGTCGCCGAGCGAGCCGAGCTGGTCCAGTGCGCTGCTCACGCCCTGGTTGCCGGTATCGTAGTAGCCCTGGATCAGCGAGCGGGCCTTGTCCAGGCTGGCGCGGTAGAGCTGGGGGTCGCTCTGCAGCAGGGCCAGCTGGGCCTGCTCGAGCTGCAGGCGCACGTTCTGGCGCAGGTAGGATTCCTGCTGCGGCGTGATTAACGCCTCGAGGGCCTGGTCATGCTTGCGCACCACCACCAGATCCTTGAGCTCCTGGCCGAAACGCGCCAGCTGCTGCTGCCAGCCGCCCTTCATCGGCGAGGTGTCGCCGGCCTGGGCCGCCTGCTGCTGGATGTCCTGCTCCAGCGGCAGCTTGGCCAGCTGCTCCTGCAGCGCCATCAGCGTCAGGTAGACACCGGTCCGGTCGATCTGCGGCACCGAGTTGAGTTCGCCGAGCTCCGACTGGATGGCGCGGCGCACCGGCGTCAGTGCCGGATTGTCGAGCTTGGCCAGGCGCTGGTCGGCAGTCTGCAGCAGCGAGACGGCGCCCTTCACGTCGCGCTCGAGCTGTAGGCGCTGGTTGGCCAGGCCCAGCAGGTATTCCACCTCGGCGACGCGCCATTCGCTGGCGTCGGTCTGCTGCTTGCTGGCCAGCTGGGCCAGCACCTTGTCGAGGGTGGCGTTCATTTCCTGGCGATACTGCTGGAAGTCGTCGCGGATCGCCTGCACGGCCTGGCCGCGCTGGCTGTCGCGCTGCTCGAGCTGGCTGCTCAGGTCGTCGAGCCGCTGACGGTTCTGCGATACCTGATCGAGCGCGCTCAGCCGCTGCTGCTGGCGCTGGAGCTGCTGCCAGCCCCACCAGCCGCCGATGCCCACGCCGATCGCCAGCAGCACCACCAGCACCAGGGCGATGCCGCCGGCCTTGCCGCCGCCTCCGCCGCCCGAAGACCGCGCAGTACCGCCATTGCCGGTAGGCGGCGGCGTAGCCTTGCCGTTGCCGGCGGTCTTGCCGCTCTCGCCCTTTGCTGGGGTCTGTTTAGCGCCCTGCGATGAGCCGCTGGACTTGCCGCCCGATGCCTTGTCCGCGGCGGCTTTCCCGTTCGAGGCGCTCTTGGCGTTGTTCGTCTTGCCCGCGGCAGACGCGTTCGTCGAGGCCGGTTTCGTCGACGACGCGGCGGCCTGGTCGCGACCACGGTCGGACGAGGCCCGCTCCGTCTTGCCCTTGCCCGGTGTGGCGGACGTGTCGCCGGACGGCGGGGAACCACCGGCCGCCGGGTCCTTGCCCCCGCCGGACGGCGAACGCGGTTCGTCCTGATCGTGTTCTTGCTTGCTCATCTGTCGCTAGCCCTTTTCAAGATCATCATGATCGGCGCCATTGAGGTTGCAGACGTCGGCCACGGCGGCTGCCAGCGCGGCCGGCGAGGCGCCTTTCGCCATCACGGGGCGCAGGAAACCCAGATTGTCGGCCAGTGTAGCCAAACGTCGACTGGAAACGATTAGCGGTTGGTTCAACGCCGCCTGGTGACACCATCCTGCCAGATGTTCGAGCAGTTCGCCGCTGGTCACAACCAGCGCCGCGAAATCGCCCTTGCGCAGGCGCGCCTGCATCGCCGGCGCGGGCGGCTGCAGCACGCGGCGATACAGCGCAAGCCGGGTGACCCGCGCCCCGCGCTGCGACAAGGTGTCGCCCAGGGTAGGCCGGCCACCCTCCCCGGCCGCCAGCAGCACCCGCTGCCCCGCGAGATTCGCCAGCGAGGGCAGCGCCAGCAGCGCCTCGCTGGTGGTGCCCGCCGCCGTCGGCGGCAGATGGACGCGCACCCCGAGCTCGCGGTGCAGGACCTCGGCACTGCCGGCGCCGAGGGCATAGAAACGCGGCCCCAGCGGCAGCTGCGGCCAGTAGCGATCGAGCCCCTCGGCCAGGCAGCGGGCGGCGAAGGGGCTGACCACGATCACCCGGTCCAGGTTGTCGAAATCGAGCCAGGCCTGGCGGATCGCCGGCGTCTCGGGCAGGGGCTCCAGATGCATCGCCTCGAGCTCGAGCGGCTCGGCCCCCCGCGCCTCGAGCGCTCGCGCCAGCGGCACCGCGCGCTCCCCCGGGCGGGTGATCAGCACACGCGGGCGCGCCGCCATCAGGAATCGGCGTCGCCGTAGACCTGGGCCAGGATCTCGCCGGCGCCCAGGTCGAGCAGTTCCTCGGCGATGCGAATGCCCAGGGTCTCGGGCTCGGCGGCCGCGCCACGCCCCTCGGCACGCAGCACCCGGGTGCCGTCCGGCGTGCCCACCAGGGCGCGCAGCCACAGGGTACGGCCGTCATCCTCGAGCACCGCGTGACCGGCGATGGGCACCTGGCAGCCGCCCTCGAGGCGAGTGTTCATGGCCCGCTCGGCGCGCACCCGGGTGGCCGTCTCGGCATGGTCGAGCGGCGTCAGCAGCGCCAGCAGGTCCGGGTCGTTGGTGCGGCATTCGATGCCCAGCGCCCCCTGGCCGCAGGCCGGCAGGCTCACCTCGGGGGGCAGCTCACGGGTGATCCGCTCGCCGAGCCCCAGCCGACGCAGCCCGGAAGTGGCGAGGATGATGGCGTCGAACTCGCCGGCATCCAGCTTGCCCAGGCGCGTCTGCACATTGCCGCGCAGGTTGTGGATCTCGAGATCGGGACGCGCCTCGCGGACCTGCAGGCCGCGCCGCAGGCTGGAGGTCCCCACGCGGGCGCCCTCGGGCAGGGCGTCGAGGTCGGCATGGTCGTTGGAGACGAAGGCGTCGGTGGGCTCGGCGCCCTCGAGGATCACCGACAGCCCCAGCCCCTCGGGGAAGTGCATCGGCACATCCTTCATCGAGTGCACGGCGATGTCGGCGCGGCCGTCGAGCATGGCGTCTTCCAGTTCCTTGACGAACAGCCCCTTGCCGCCGACCTTGGCCAGCGGCGCGTCGAGGATCTTGTCGCCCCGGGTGGTCATCGCCACCAGCTCGACGTCGAGCCCCGGGTGCAGCGCCTGGAGCCGATCGCGCACATGCTCGGCCTGCCACAGGGCCAACCGGCTCTGGCGTGTGGCGATGCGAAGGGTCTGGATGGCGGGCACGGTGATCTCCCTGAAAGTCGGCATGATTCGGTGGGCAATCCGGCGGTCACGGCGGCACGATCGGGGCCATGCCGCCACCTCGGCCCTGGGTGTCATCATAAAGCAGTCGCGAGACAAGGAAAAATGCGCCGTGGCGAGCGGCCCGTCAACGCCCGCCTATCGCGGCCGGGCAGGCGGGGCGATCGCGGCTGTCGCCAGGCCAGCCCCGAGTCCTGCCTGCCATCCTCGACAGCCCGCGGGGCGCGCTCGCCAGGCGCGCTGACTCTGGTACACTCGGTGCCAGACTTTCACGCAATCAAGCAGGATCGCATCCCCGATGAGTCAGCAGACCAATCAATCCTGGGGGGGGCGCTTCAGCGAACCCACCGACGCCTTCGTCGAGCAGTTCACCGCCTCGGTGAACTTCGATCGCCGCCTCTTCCATCACGACATTCGCGGCTCGATCGCCCACGCGACCATGCTCGCGCGGGTCGGCGTGCTGACCCTCGACGAACGCGACGCGATCATCCAGGGCCTCGGCGAGATCGAGCGCGAGATCGAGGAGGGCGCCTTCCCCTGGTCGGTGGCGCTCGAGGACGTGCACATGAACATCGAGGCACGCCTGACCGAGAAGATCGGCATCACCGGCAAGAAGCTGCACACCGGGCGCTCGCGCAACGACCAGATCGCCACCGACATCCGCCTCTACCTGCGCGACGAGATCGACGCCATCGATGCCGAGCTGGCGCGCCTGCGTGACGGGCTGATCGAGCTGGCCACCCGCGAGGCGGACACCATCATGCCCGGCTTCACCCACCTGCAGACCGCCCAGCCGGTGACCTTCGGCCACCACCTGCTCGCCTGGCAGGAGATGGTGGCCCGCGACCACGAGCGCCTGCGCGACTGCCGCAAGCGGGTCAACGTCATGCCGCTGGGTGCCGCGGCACTGGCCGGCACCACCTACCCCATCGATCGCCACGTCACCGCCGAACTGCTGGGCTTCGAGCGTCCGGCCGAGAATTCGCTGGATGCGGTCTCGGATCGCGACTTCGCCATCGAGTTCGCCGCGCTTTCCAGCCTGCTGCTGATGCACCTGTCGCGGATGAGCGAGGAGCTGGTGCTGTGGACCAGTGCCCAGTTCGACTTCATCGACCTGCCGGATCGCTTCTGCACCGGCAGCTCGATCATGCCGCAGAAGAAGAACCCCGACGTGCCCGAACTGGTACGCGGCAAGAGCGGCCGGGTCTACGGCCACCTGATGAGCCTGCTGACGCTGATGAAGTCGCAGCCGCTGGCCTACAACAAGGACAATCAGGAGGACAAGGAGCCGCTGTTCGACACCCTCGACACCGTCAAGGGCTGCCTGCGCGCCTTCGCCGACATGATTCCGGCGATCGAGGCCCGGGCCGACAGCATGTACGAGGCGGCTCGCCGCGGCTTCTCCACCGCCACCGACCTGGCGGACTACCTGGTGCGCGCCGGCGTGGCCTTCCGCGACGCCCACGAGATCGTCGGCCAGTCGGTGGCCTACGGCATCGAGCAGGGCAAGGACCTCTCCGAGATGACCCTCGACGAGCTGCGCCAGTTCTCGGCGGCGATCGACGAGGATGTCTTCGAGGTGCTGACGCTGGAAGGCTCGGTGGCCGCGCGCAACCACATCGGCGGCACCGCGCCGGATCAGGTGCGTGCCGCCGCCCAGCGCGCCCGCGACGCCCTGAGCGCGCTCATGGAGGCGCGGGCGTGACGGCCCGTCGCCGGCCCGGGGCGCTGCCGGCGCTGCTGCTGGCCGCCGGGGTGCTGGCAGGCTGCGGCCAGAAGGGGCCGCTGTACCACCCCGGCGACGAGCAGGCCGCCCGGCAGTACGACCCGGCGGATGCCTACACCCCGGACGACGCGACCCAGACGCCGGACGCCGCGCCGGACTCCGATGCACCGAGCGAACACAGCGGGACATAAGCAGCATGGATCATTTCGACTACCGTGACGGCCAGCTTCATGGCGAGGACGTGCCGCTGGCGACGATCGCCCAGCGCTTCGGCACGCCCTGCTACGTCTATTCCCGGGCCACGCTGGAGCGCCACTTCCGCGCCTACAGCGAGGCGCTGGCCGGGCACCCGCACCTGATCTGCTACGCGGTGAAGGCCAACTCCAACCTGGCGGTACTCGACGTGCTGGCACGGCTCGGCGCCGGTTTCGACATCGTCTCGGTGGGCGAGCTGGAGCGGGTGCTGGCCGCCGGCGGCGACCCGGCCCGGGTGGTGTTCTCCGGCGTCGCCAAGGAACGCCACGAGATGGCCCGCGCGCTGGAAGTGGGCATCAAGTGCTTCAACGTCGAGTCGCTGCCCGAGCTGGAGCGTCTCGACGAGGTCGCCGGCGAGTGCGGCGCGATCGCGCCGGTGTCGCTGCGCGTCAATCCCGATGTCGACGCCCGCACCCATCCGTACATCTCCACCGGGCTCAAGGCCAACAAGTTCGGCATCCCCGTCGACGACGCGCCGGCGGTCTACGCCCGCGCCGCCGAGCTGCCCAACCTGCGGGTGGTGGGGCTGGACTGCCACATCGGCTCGCAGCTCACCGAGCTCGCCCCCTTCCTCGACGCCCTCGACCGGCTGCTGGTGCTGCTCGAGCGGCTCGAGGCCCAGGGCATCACCATCGAGCATCTCGACCTGGGCGGCGGCCTGGGCGTCCCCTACCAGGGTGAGCAGCCCCCGGCCCCGTTCGACTATGCCCGTGCCCTGCTCGAGCGCCTGGCCACCTGGAAGGAAGGCCGGGACCTGACCCTGCTGTTCGAGCCGGGGCGCTCCATCGCCGCCAACGCCGGCGTGCTGCTGACCCGCATCGAGTACCTCAAGCCCGGCGAGACCAAGCATTTCGCGATCGTCGACGCCGGCATGAACGACCTGATCCGCCCGGCGCTGTACCAGGCCTGGCAGGCGATCCTGCCGGTGGATACCCGGCAGCCGCGCGAGACGGCCATCTACGACGTGGTCGGCCCGGTCTGCGAGACCGGCGACTTCCTGGGCAAGGACCGCGAGCTCGCCGTGGCCCCGGGCGACCTGCTGGCGGTACGCTCCGCCGGGGCCTATGGCTTCGTCATGGCCTCCAACTACAACAGCCGCCCGCGCCCGCCCGAGGTCATGGTCGACGGCGACCGGAGCTATCTGGTGCGGCGCCGCGAGACCCTCGAGGAGCTGTGGGCGGGCGAGGCACGACTGCCGGAGAATCGCTGATGCGGGTGTACTTCACCAAGATGCACGGCCTGGGCAATGACTTCATGGTGGTCGACCTGGTCACCCAGCGGGCACGCTTCGACGCCGAGCAGATCCGCCGGCTCGCCGACCGCCACTTCGGCATCGGCTTCGACCAGCTGCTGCTGGTCGAGCCGCCGCGCAATCCGGAGATGGACTTCCGCTACCGGATCTACAACGCCGACGGCAGCGAGGTGGAGAACTGCGGCAACGGCGCGCGCTGCTTCGCCCGCTTCGTGCGCGACCAGCAGCTGACCCACAAGCGCGAGATCCGCGTCGAGACCCTCGGCGGTCCGCTGACGCTGCTGGTCACCGAGGACGAGCGCGTGCAGGTCGACATGGGCGCCCCACGCTTCGCCCCCGAGGCGCTGCCCTTCACGGCCGACGCCGACCGGGTGCTGCATGCCCTCGAGGTGGACGGCGAGCGTCTCGAGATCGGCGCGGTCTCCATGGGCAACCCCCACGCCGTGCTGCGGGTCGATGACGTCGACAGCGCACCGGTGGCCCGCCTGGGGCCCCGGATCGAGCATCACCCGCACTTCCCGCGCCAGGTCAACGTCGGCTTCATGCAGGTGGCCTCGCGCCACGAGATCCGCCTGCGCGTGCATGAGCGCGGCGCCGGCGAGACCCTGGCCTGTGGCACCGGCGCCTGTGCCGCCGTGGCCAGCGGCATCCGCCAGGGCCTGCTGGAGAGCCCCGTGACGGTACACCTGCCGGGCGGATCGCTGACCATCGAATGGACCGGCGACGAAGCGGCGCCGCTGCTGATGACCGGGCCCGCCGAACGGGTGTTCGACGGCCGCGTGAACCTGCGCTGATCCTGCGCGGCGCACGCCACGCCCTGATTTCCGCGTAACTGACGAGGACGCCACCCATGCCTCCCGCGAAAGCGCCCGAACCCCGGCAGACCCTCGACCCCGAGATGGTGGCGCAGTGGCTGGCCCGCCATCCCGACTTCTTCATCGGCCGCGAGGGCCTGCTGCAGCAGCTCAAGGTGCCGCACCCGGACGCCCGTCACGGCGCCGTCTCGCTGCTCCAGCGGCTGGTGCACGACCTGCGCGAGCGGGCCGAGGGTGCCGAGCGCCATCTCGAGCAGCTGCTCGACTCGGCCCGCCACAACGAGTCGCAGTACCGGCGGACCCGCGAGCTGATCCTGGCGCTGCTCGAGGCCGAGGACAGCGATGCCCTGGGCGAGACCCTGGCCACCCAGCTGGCCGAGCGCTTCCGCACCCAGGCCGTGGCGCTGTGGTGCGCCCCCTCGCTCACCGACTGTGACCCCGCACCGCCGCAGCCGCCGCGCTTCGTGCTCGACGAGGCCAGCGGCGCCCGCCTGGCGGCGCTGCTCGACGGACGGGCCAGCCGCTGCCGGCGCCTCTCGCGCACCGACTGGAAGCGCCTGCTGCCGCACGTCGACCCGCCCTCGCAGGCCGGCTCCTGTGCCGTCACCCGGCTGACGCTGGGCGAGCCGCAGGGTTACCTGATCCTCGCCAGCCATGACGCCGAGCACTTCCGCGCCAGCCTGGACACCCTGTTCACCGAGTATCTCGGCGAGGTCGTCGCGCGCCTGATGGTGGCCCATGCCCGCCCCGACTGACGACCTGGACGCCGCCGTCGAGGGCTTCCTGCAGGCCCTGGCGCGGGAGGCCAGCCCGGCCACGGTGGACGCCTACCGGCGCGACCTGGCGGCGCTGACCGCCTTCGTCCGCGAGGCCGGGCTCACCGGCTGGGACGAGCTGGACCGTGACCAGATCCGCCGCTTTCTGGGCCGGGAACGCGTCCGCGGCCTGGCGCCGCGCAGCCTGGCCCGGCGCCGGGCGGCCCTGTCGCGCTTTACCCGCAGCCTGCACGATCAGGGTGTACTGCCCCACGACCCGGTCCGCCTGACGCGCACGCCCCGCGCCCCCGCATCCCTGCCCAAGCCGCTGGACGTCGATCAGCTGTCGCGTTTCCTCGACACCCCGCATGATGGCTCGCCGCTGGCCTGCCGCGACCAGGCGATGTGCGAGCTGTTCTACTCCAGCGGCCTGCGCCTGGCCGAGCTGGCCGGTCTCGATCTCGACCACCTTGCCGCGCATCGCGTGCGCGTGCTCGGCAAGGGCGCCAAGCCCCGTCAGGTGCCGGTGGGCCAGCGCGCCGCCCAGGCCCTGGACGCGTGGCTGGCAGCCCGCCCGGCCCTGGCGGCGGCCGGCGAACCGGCGCTGTTCGTCGGCCGCCGCGGCGCCCGCCTGGGGCACCGCGCCATCCAGCAGCGCCTGTCGCGGCTCGCCGTCGAACGCGGTCTGCCGGAACACCTGCACCCGCACCGCTTGCGCCACTCGTTCGCCAGCCATCTGCTCGAGTCCAGCCAGGACCTGCGGGCCGTTCAGGAACTGCTCGGTCACGCCAACCTGTCGACCACCCAGATCTATACCCGGCTGGACTGGCAGCACCTGGCCGGCGTCTACGATGCCGCCCACCCCCGAGCGCGCCGGCGCACGCCGGATGCCGACGACCAACAGCCGGACTGATTCCGCAAGGAGCCCCGCCGATGCGCCCCATCACCGCCCTGACCTTCGACCTGGACGATACCTTCTGGGACAACGCGCCGGTCATGGCGCGCACTGAAACCGGCCACTACGACTGGCTGCACGAGCGCGTCGGCCATGCCGGGCATTTCCCGCTGGAGGAGTACCAGCGCCGCCGGCTGGCCTTCGCCGCGCGCCACCCCGTGCGCCGTGGCGACTTCACCTGGGTGCGTCGCGAGACGCTGCGCGAGATGCTTGTCGAGTTCGGGCTGGAGGCGGCCGACGCGGCGCACTGGGCCGAGGCCGCCATCGAGCGGATGCTGGCCCTGCGCCACGAGATCGAGGTGTTCGAGGAGGTGCCGGCGATGCTCGACGCGCTGGGGCAACGCTATCGGCTCGGCGCGATCACCAACGGCAACGTGGATCTCACGCGCCTGGCGATCGGCCGTCATTTTCCGGTAATCATCAATGCCGGCGAGAGCCTGGCGCCCAAGCCCGACGCCCGCCCCTTTCTCGCCGCGCTGGCGCGACTCGGCCCGGTGCCGCCCTCGCAGGGCCTGCATGTCGGCGATTCCTGGCGCGAGGACGTGCTGCCGGCGCGGCGGCTGGGCATGCGGGTGGCCTGGATCGACAAGGATGACGAGCGTCCGGCGGCGCTGCCCGAGGGCGTGTATCGCCTGGGGCATATCCGCGAGCTGCCGGCGTTGCTGGAAAGACTGGAAGGCTGACGACGCGGCTTTTCCGGCGCCCGTCTGCCCGGGCGCCGGCGTATCCCGCTCTCAGGTTTCGACGGCGTCGAGCAGCCAGGCGTCGAGCCGGGCCTCCAGGGTATCCAGTCCCTGGCGCTTGAGCGACGAGAACAGCTGGATGCTGACCAGGTCCTCCCACTCGCGCAGCTGCGAGCGCACCTTGGCCAGTGCGTTCTTCGCCGCGCCGGGCTTGAGCTTGTCGGCCTTGGTCAGCAGGATGTGCACCGGCATGTCCTGCTCGTCGGCCCAGCCCAGCATCATCTCGTCGAACTCGCTAAGCGGGTGGCGCACGTCCATCAGCAGCACCACGCCCTGCAATGAACCGCGCCGCTGCAGGTAGTCGGCCAGGTGGCGCTGCCACTCGCGCTTGACCGCTTCCGGCACCTTGGCATAGCCGTACCCCGGCAGGTCGACCAGCCGGCAGGCCTCGTCGCCGGCAAGGCTGAAGAAGTTGATCAGCTGGGTGCGCCCCGGCGTCCGGGAGGTCCGGGCCAGCGCCTTCTGTCGGGATAGCGTATTGATGGCACTCGACTTGCCGGCGTTGGAGCGGCCGGCGAAGGCCACCTCGCGGCCCTGGTCGGCCGGGCACTGGCCCAGCGTCGGCGCGCTGGTCATGAAACGGGCGGTCTGGTAGTTGAGACGGGTCACGGCTTGCCTCGTCGGGCTGGGCGGAAATCGACTGGACCGGCGATTGTAGCACTCCCTCCGGCGGCTGTGAGCCTCGCACCCGGCCCGCCAAGGCCATCGCCGGAACCTCCGCGCCCGCGACGACTCCAACACGCCGACGAATCTGATACCTTTAGAGCCATTGCCATCATCGAAAGGAGAGTGGGCGCATGTTGAAACAGTGGATCGCGGCCGTCGCCGGCCTGGGCTTTTCCGCGCTGGTCATGGCCGCGCCCCCGGTGGCCGGCGAGGACTACAAGGTGCTCGACACGCCGGTGGAAACCTCGGTGCCCGACGGCCAGATCGAGGTGACCGAGGTCTTCTGGTACGGCTGCCCGCACTGCTACGCCTTCGAGAAGCCGCTCAACGCCTGGGTCGCCGAGCTGCCCGACGATGTCACCTTCATGCGCGTGCCGGCCACCATGGGCGACACCTGGACGGCCCATGCCCGCGCCTTCTATGCCGCCAAGTCGCTGGGCATCCTCGACAAGGTCCACGACGACTTCTTCGACGCCATCCACAAGGACGGCCGGCACCTGACCGACCCGGAGAAGGTGGCCGAGTTCTTCAGCCACTACGGCGTCACCAAGGACGAGGCGCTCAAGGCGCTCGACTCCTTCGGCGTGAAGAGCGAGCTCAACCAGGCCCATGCGCGGATGCGCGGCTACCAGATCATGGGCGTGCCGGCGCTGATCGTCGACGGCCACTACGTCGTCACGCCGCAGTCCGCCGGGAGCCTGGAAAACATGCCCAGGGTCGCCGACGCGCTGATCGACAAGGTTCGCGAGCAACGCCGCCAGTAAGGGCTTCTTGCGCGACCGGCAAACGAGGTGGGCGTTTCCGGCGCCCGCCCAATCGGGAGTCTGGAAATGACCGCCAAGCCATGACACAGGTGCACGCCTTCCACGCCAGCCCCACCGCGACGCTGCGCCTGCTGACCTTCAACCTGCAGGTGGGCATCTCGACGTCGGCCTATCATCACTACCTGACGCGCAGCTGGCAGCACCTGCTGCCTCACCCCCGGCGTCAGCGCCGGCTCGACCTGATGAGCGAGGTGCTCAAGGGCTATGACATCGTCGGCCTGCAGGAGGCCGATGGCGGCAGCTTTCGCTCGGGCAACGTCAATCAGGTGGACTACCTGGCGCAGCACGCCGGCTTCCCCCATCACTACCAGCAGCTCAACCGCAACCTGGGCCGCTTCGCCCAGCACAGCAACGGCCTGCTGTCGCGCCTGGCGCCCGCCCGCATCGAGGAGCACCGCCTGCCGGGCACCCTGCCCGGACGCGGCGCCCTGCACGCCCGCTACGGCGACGGCCCGGATGCCCTGCACATCTTCATCGCCCACCTGGCACTCAGCCATCGCGGCCGGGTGCGCCAGCTCGACTACCTTAGCGAGCTGGTCGCGCCGCTCCACCACGTGGTGGTGATGGGCGACTTGAACTGCACCCCCGAGCAGCTCCACAGCCACTCGCGCTTCTGCAGCGCCCTGCCACTGCGCCCGGTGCGCACGTTATTGAGTTATCCTTCCTGGCAGCCACGCCGGGCACTGGACCATATCCTGCTGTCGTCGTCGCTGGAGGCGGACAACCTGCAGGTCCTCGACCAGCTGTTCTCCGATCACCTCCCCCTGGCCGTCGACATCCACCTGCCGCCGCGTTGTCAGCAGGCGGTGGGCATCCCGTCAGACCAATGACCCATTGCCGCCGCCCCTGCCCCCGGTCACTCTGAGCGGCGTTCCGGCGTTCCGGCGCTCCGGCGTGGCCGTCACGCCGCCGCTAAAGTTGGCGGCCGGCGTGTCGATACGACAGCAACCGACAAACAACGCCACGCAAGCGAGGGTTTCATGAATCGAGGTCCATCCCTGCCAGCCCCCCTGGCCTGGATCGACGCCATCACCGAACGGCTGGGCAAGGCGCTCGCCTGGCTGGTCATGGCCATGATGCTGATCCAGTTCCTGATAGTCGTGCTGCGCTATCTCTTCAATTTCAACAGCATTCCCATGCAGGAGTCGGTGATGTACATGCACGCCACCCTCTTCCTGCTCGCCGCCGGCTACACGCTCAAACATGACGGGCACGTACGGGTGGATATCTTCTATCGCACCTTCTCGCCGCGAAAGCAGGCCTGGGTCGACCTGCTCGGCACCCTGCTGCTGCTGCTGCCGTTCATGGTGTTCGTGATCGCCACCAGCCTGGGCTACGTGGGCAAGTCCTGGGCGATTCTCGAGGGCTCGCCGGACACCGGCGGCATCCCCGGGGTCTTCCTGCTCAAGACGCTCATTCCGCTGTTCGCCGGCCTGATGATCCTGCAGGGCATCGGCGAGGTCATCCGCAAGAGCCTGATCATCGGCGGCCGGCTGCCGCCGCAGGAAGGACACGATCACACCGAGGAGCGCGTCTGATGCTGGAGTTCATGCCGCTGGTGCTCTTCGCGCTGATCTGTATCGTGCTGATGGCCGGCTTTCCGGTCGCCCTGACGCTGGCCGGGACGTCGCTGGCCTTCGCCGGGCTCGGCATGGGTTTGCAGTCGCTGGGCATCGATGCCAACTTCGATGCCAGCTTCCTGTCGGCCTTCCCCAATCGCCTCTACGGCACCATGACCAACCAGACGCTGCTCGCCGTGCCGCTGTTCGTGCTGATGGGGGTGCTGCTGGAAAAGTCCAAGGTCGCCGAGACCCTGCTCGACGCCATGGCGCTGCTGTTCGGCTCGCTGCGTGGCGGCCTGGGCATTTCGGTGACCATCGTCGGCATGCTGCTGGCCGCCTCCACCGGCATCGTCGGTGCCACCGTGGTAACCATGGGCCTGCTGTCACTGCCGACCATGCTCAAGCGCGGCTACAGCCAGTCGCTGGCCACCGGGACGATCTGCGCCACCGGTACCCTGGGTCAGATCATCCCGCCGTCAATCGCCCTGGTGCTGCTCGGCGACGTGCTCTCCTCCGCCTACCAGCAGGCCCAGCTGTCGATGGGCATCTGGAGCCCCAAGACCGTCTCGGTCGGCGACCTGTTCATCGGCGCGCTGATCCCCGGGATGATCCTGGTCGTGCTGTACATCGCCTACGTGGCGTTCATCGCCTGGCTCAAGCCCGAGTCCGCCCCGCCGGCCGATCGCCGCGAGCTGATGGCGGAACTGGGCCACAACGGCAGCCTGTGGACCCTGCTGCTCAAGGGGCTGGTGCCGCCGATGGCGCTGATCGTCGCCGTGCTCGGCTCGATCCTTGGTGGCTTCGCCACGCCCACCGAGGCCTCGGCGGTGGGCGCCTTCGGTGCGCTGGTACTGGCGCTGGCCTACCGCAAGCTGGACCGCGCCACGCTCACCGATGTGGTGCGTTCGACCACCCACGTCACCACCATGGTGTTCTTGATCCTGGTGGGCGCGGCGCTGTTCTCGCTGGTCTTCCGCGCCTACGGCGGCGAGGCGCTGGTCAAGGACATCTTCAACAACATGCCCGGCGGCGTGGTGGGCGCGACGCTCATCGTCATGCTGGTGATCTTCTTCCTGGGGTTTATCCTCGACTTCATCGAGATCACCTTCGTGGTGGTACCGATCGTCGGCCCGGTGCTGCTGGCCATGGGGCTCGATCCCGTGTGGCTGGGCATCATGATCGCCATCAACCTGCAGACTTCCTTCCTGACGCCGCCCTTCGGCTTCGCGCTGTTCTACCTGCGTGGCGTGGCCCCGGAATCGGTGCCCACCACGGCGATCTATCGCGGCGTGATCCCGTTCATCGTGCTGCAGATCGCCATGCTCGTCGCACTGACCTTCATTCCCGAGCTGGCCACCTGGCTGCCGGCGCAGTTCAAGTAGGTGCCGGACCGAGTGCCCCGCGCCGGCCGGCGCGGGGCCCTCGTCACCCGGTCAGCCCAGCATCATGGCGCTGACCACCCGTACGCCATCGATCATCGGCGCCGGATAGATCCCCAGCACGATCACCAGTACCGCCACGACCAGCACCATCAGCCCGCCGGCCTGGACCGCCCAGTCCTCGGGGGCGTCGCGACGCTGCATGCCGGCCTCGGCCAGGTACAGGGTGACCATCACCCGCAGGTAGTAGAACAGGCCGATGGCGCTGCCCGCGATCACCGCACCGACCAGCCACCAGCGACCGGCCTCGACGCCCAGCGCGACGATGTAGAACTTGCCGATGAAGCCGGCGGTGAAGGGGATGCCCGCCATCGACAGCATGGTGATCGTCAGCACCGCCGTCAGGTAGGGTCGCCGCCAGAACAGCCCGCGATAGTGGTGCAGCGCCGCCGCGTCCGAGCCGCCGTAGGGGCTCGAGATCAGCGTCACCACGCCGAAGGCGCCCAGGGTGGTGAGCATGTAGGTGACCAGATAGACCCCGGTGGCCTCGACGGACAGGCCGTCGCCGATCACCAGCGCGGTCAGCAGGTAGCCGAAGTGGGCGATCGACGAATAGCCCAGCAGGCGCTTGAGGTTGGACTGGGTCACCGCCAGCAGGTTGCCCACCAGCATGGTGAGCACGGCCAGTACCGCCAGCACCTCGTGCAGGGCACTGGCCTGGAAGGCCGGCGAGGCCATCACCAGGCGCAGCAGCACGGTGAACACCGCCACCTTGCTGGCCGTGGCCAAGAAGGTGGCGGCCGGCCCCGGGCCGCCCTCGTAGACGTCCGGCGTCCACATGTGGAAGGGCACCACCGAGAGCTTGAAGCCCAGGCCGATGAGCATCATCGCGGCTCCCGCCAGCCCCCAGACGCCGACGTCGTCGCCGAGCCCGGAGACCAGACCGGCAAAGTCCAGGTGGCCGGTCTCGGCGAACAGCAGCGCCATGCCGAACAGCAGGAAGGCGGTCGCCGCCGCCGACAGCACCAGATACTTCACGCCGGCCTCGAGCGAGCGACGCTCCCGGTAGGTGTAGGCGAGCATGCCGTAGAGCGGCATCGACACCAGCTCCAGGCCGAAGAACAGCGTCGCCAGGTGGGTGCTGGCCGACAGCACCAGCCCACCCGCCGTGGCGCACAGCAGCAGCAGGTAGAACTCCTCGCGCGGGCCGCCGTAGTGGGCCAGGTAGGCGTGTGCCAGGGTCGTGCAGGCCAGGGCCGCGACCAGGATCAGCGCCGCCGAGAACAGCGCCAGCCCGTCGATGGCCAGCAGCGGCGTGGTC
The DNA here is from genome assembly GCF_010993675.1 of Modicisalibacter sp. 'Wilcox'. Taxonomy (NCBI): domain Bacteria; kingdom Pseudomonadati; phylum Pseudomonadota; class Gammaproteobacteria; order Oceanospirillales; family Halomonadaceae; genus Modicisalibacter; species Modicisalibacter sp. 'Wilcox'. The sequence goes on along the minus strand of NZ_WNXF01000010.1, from coordinate 81,946 downwards.
AGCGGCGCCATGAACCACACACCGATCAGCGCCAGCAGGGCCAGGTTGAGCCCTGCCGCGGTGAAGGTGGCGATGCCGGTGTGATGGCGCCGCCAGGCGATCGCCAGCATCACCCCGATGGCCGTGGCGCAGACCAGGATCAGCGGCATCAGCGCCAGCAATTGCGTCGCGGTCAACGTCATGGGGCCCCCGTCAGCAGAAGAGTGGTCGACTGTGAAACGACACCGAACAGGCGCTGCACCTCACCCATGGCCGCGCCCGTGGTATCCAGCAGGGGCTGGGGATAGAGCCCGAACAGCAGCACCAGGCCCACCAGCGACAGCATCATCAGGTATTCGCGCCGATCCAGGTCGGCGAACACGCCTTCACCCTGGGCCGGGCCGAAGTACACGCGCTGCATCAGCAGCAGCGAATAGACGGCCGCCAGCACGAAGCCGAAACTGGCCACCACCACGAAACCGGGCGCCACCGGGAAGCTGCCGAACAGGATCAGGAACTCGCCGAGGAAGTTGGCGGTGCCCGGCATGCCCAGCGAGGCGGCGACAAAGCACAGCGAGAAGCCCGGCAGGCTGCCCAGGCGCCCCCAGAGCCCGCCCATCTGGCGCATGTCGCGCGTGTTCAGGCGCTCGTAGAGCTGGCCGCTCAGGATGAACAGCCCGGCTGCCGAGAAGGCGTGGGCCACCATCATCACCACCACGCCCTGCAGCGCCAGCTCGGTACCGGCGTAGATGCCGATCAGCACGAAGCCCATGTGGGCGATGCTGGTGTAGGCGATCAGCCGCTTCATGTCCTGCTGGCCGCAGGCCAGGATCGCGCCGTAGAAGATGCCGATCACCCCCAGGGTCATCGCCACCGGGGCGAACGCCTGGGACGCCTCGGGGAACAGCGGCAGGGCGAAGCGCAGCATGCCGTAGGCCGCGGTCTTGAGCAGAATCCCCGCCAGGTCGACGCTGCCCGCGGTGGGCGCCTGGGCGTGGGCGTCGGGCAGCCAGCCGTGGACCGGCACCACCGGCAGCTTGACGGCGAAGGCGACGAAGAAGCCCAGCATCAGCCACATCGCCGTGCTCTCCGACAGCGAAGTCTGCATCAGGGTGGCGTAGTCGAAGGAATACTCGCCGGTATTGGCATGGTGGACGAACACCAGGCCCAGGATCGACACCAGCATCAGCAGCCCGCTGGCCTGGGTGTAGATGAAGAACTTGGTCGCCGCGCGGATGCGGGTCCGCCCTTCCGAGCCGCTGTGCCCCCACAGCGCGATCAGGAAGTACATCGGCACCAGCATCATTTCCCAGAAGAAGAAGAACAGGAACAGGTCGATGGCCAGGAAGACGCCGACCACGCCGCCGAGAATCCACAACAGGTTGAGGTGGAAGAAGCCGACCCGCTTGACGATCTCGTTCCACGAACACAGCACGGCGAGCATGCCCAGGAAACCGGTCAGGGCGATCAGCACCAGCGACAGGCCGTCGAGGGCCAGGTGCACGTCGATACCGAAGCGCGGGATCCACGGCACGCGCCACTCCATCGACCAGCGCAACGCCTCGCTGGCCGTGCCGGCGTTGGCCAGGTGGTATTCCCCCTGGAACCACAGCCCCAGCGTGATCAGCAATTCGATCAGCATCGTCCCCAGGGCGATCCAGCGCGGGGGCATGGAGCCGAAGCGTTCGGCCTGCCAGCACAGCAGGCCCCCGATGAAGGGGATCAGGATCAGCCAGAGCAGCGTCATAAGCGGTGGATTCCCTGTCGTTGAAACATCAGCGGCGTTGTCCCGCGCGCGCGGACCGATGGCATCGTCATCCCCCCAGCACCAGTACCAGCAGAATCAGTGTCGCCCCGGCCGCCATGGTGGTGGCGTAGAGCCGCAGCTTGCCGGACTGGGTCAGGCTCAGGCCGCGATGCAGCGCCCACGAGAGCCAGGCCGGCAGCAGCAGGGCACGGTCGATGAAGTCGCTGCGCAGCAGCCGGACCAGCACGCGATAGGGCCGCACGAACAGCCAGTCGTAGGCGATGTCGAAGCCCCAGGCCTGATTCCAGAACCACCACAGGCGCGCCTCCCAGCCGCCGGCCACGCGCTCGGCCAGCCAGCGCTGGCGCCGCAGGAACAGCCAGGCGGCGACGACCAGCCCGCCCAGCGACACCAGCGCCGCGACGACGCCCAGCACGGTATGGCCGGCGCCGTGGGCATCGGCCCCGGGGCCGGCCGGCAGCACGCCCTCGAGCGGCGGGTGGATCCATGCCCCGATGAAGGTGGAGAGCACCGCCAGCACCACCAGCGGCAGGCCGTGGACCGGCCCGCGCCCCGGCTCGGCATGGCGGGCGTTGTCGCTGCCCGGCTCGCCGTGGAAGGTACCGATGATCAGGCGCAGCGTGTACAGCGAAGTGAGGAAGGCGCCGACCAGCCCGGCCAGCATCAGCCCGCCATGGCCTGAGGCCAGCTCCTGCCAGAGGATCTCGTCCTTGCTGAAGAACCCGGCCGACACCAGCGGCAGTGCCGACAGCGCCGCCCCGCCGATCACGAAGCCCGCATAGGTGAGCGGCAACTTGCGCCACAGCCCGCCCAGCCGGCGCATGTCCTGCTCGTGGTGGGTGCAGACGATCACCGAGCCGGCGGAGAGGAACAGCAGCGCCTTGAAGAAGGCGTGGGTCATCAGGTGGAAGATCGCCGCGTCGTAGGCACCGACGCCCAGCGCCAGGAACATGTAGCCGATCTGGCTCATCGTCGAGTAGGCCAGCACGCGCTTGATATCGGTCTGCGCCAGGGCGGCGAAGCCGGCAATCAGCAGGGTCAGCGCACCGATCACGCCGACCAGATAGAGTACCGCCGGGGCCAGCTCGAAGACGCCATGCAGGCGGGCGATCAGGTAGACCCCCGCAGTGACCATGGTGGCGGCGTGGATCAGCGCCGAGACCGGGGTCGGGCCGGCCATGGCGTCGGCCAGCCAGGTGTGCAGCGGCAGTTGCGCCGACTTGCCCAGCGCCCCGCCAAGGATCAGCAGTGACGCGACCTGCGCCTGCCAGGCCCCCTCGGCCCACACGTCGGGGGCCCGGGCGAGGATCTCGGTGATGTCCAGCGTGCCCAGCTCGCGGAACAGCAGGAACAGCCCGATCGCCAGAAAGACGTCACCCAGCCGGGTGATGATGAAGGCCTTGAAGGCCGCCCAGCCGTTGGCGGCGGTCTCGAAGTAGTAGCCGATCAGCAGATAGCTGCACAGGCCCACACCTTCCCAGCCCAGATAGAGCAGCAGCACATTGTCGCCGAGAACCAGCAGCAGCATGCTGAACACGAACAGGTTCATGTAGGCGAAGAAGCGAAGTCGCCCGGCCTCGTCCTGCATGTACCAGGCGGCGAACAGGTGGATCAGGAAGCCGACGCCGGTGATGATGCCCATGAGCGTCAGCGACAGCCCGTCCAGGTGCAGCCCGATGGTCGGCCGGAAGTCGCCGACCGTCACCCAGGCCCACAGGGTCATGTCGACGCTCGTCTCGCCGGACGCCAGGAAGCGCCAGCCGACCCAGGCGGCGACCAGCGCCGCCAGGCCCACGCTGGTCACGCCGACCACCGAGCTGGCGCGCGGCGAGAGGCGGCCCCGCGACAGCGACAGGATCAGGGTGCCGGCCAGCGGTAGCAGGAAGGTCCAGGGCAGTAACGTCATTGGCGGCTCCTCATCCGTTCATGCGGCTGGCCGCATCCACGTCCAGCGTCTTGAAGCGATGGTGCAGCTGGATCAGCAGCGCCAGGCCGATGCTGGCCTCGGCCGCGGCCAGGGTAATCACCAGCAGGAACATCGCCTGCCCCTCGGGCTTGCCCCAGCCGGTACCGGCGACGATGAACGCCAGCGCCGCGGCATTGAGCATGATCTCCAGGCTCATCAGCACGAACACCATGTTGCGCCGGCAGACCAGCCCGGCCAGGCCCAGGGTGAAGAGCATCGCGGCCAGCACCAGGCCATGCTCCATGGGAATACCGCTCATGAGGCCTCCTTGCGGGCTCCGGATTCACGACTGACGGCGGGCTTGTCCGGCTCCGGCAGCCGCCCCACGTGCGACGCGGTGACCAGCGCCGCCAGCAGCAGCATGGCCGCCAGCTCGACCACCAGCAGCCAGGGGCCGAACAGCAGGCTGCCCACGGCCCGGGCGGTCAGCGTCTCGCCGCCGATGACCCGTCCGGGATCGCCGCCCCACAGCGTGGCGATCAGGGTCAGCAGCAGGATCCCCGACAGCACCGAGGGTCCCAGCCAGACCCGGGGGCGCATCCAGGCACGCTCCTGGGCGACCACCGTCTCGCCCAGGTTGAGCATCATCACCACGAACACGAACAGCACCATGATCGCCCCGGCGTAGACGATCACCTCCAGGGCCCCGGCGAAGGGCGCTCCCAGGGCGAAGAACACCATGGCCACGCTGATCAGCGAGATGATCAGGTAGAGCAGCGCATGCACCGGGTTGGGGTTGGTGATCACGCCGAGGGTCGCCAGCACCGCGACCAGAGCACTCAGATAAAAGGCGATTTCCATGTCATTCCCTTCGCGTACGGTTCAGGGGAGCAGCGTCTTGACGTCGATCGGCTCGGCCTCGTTGCGCGCCTTGCCCTTGTCCTTGCCGGCAATCGCCAGCCCCGAGACCTTGTAGAAGTGATAGTCATGGTCCTTGCCGGGGCCGTTGATCAGCAGATCCGACTTCTCGTAGACCAGTTCCTGGCGCCGGTACTCGCCCATCTCGAAGTCCGGGGTGAGCTGGATCGCCGAGGTCGGGCAGGCCTCCTCGCACATGCCGCAGAAGATGCAGCGCGAGAAGTTGATGCGGAAGAATTCGGGATACCAGCGGCCGTCCTCGCGCTCGCCCTTCTGCAGCGAGATGCAGGCCACCGGGCAAGCTACCGCGCACAGGTTGCAGGCCACGCAGCGCTCCTCGCCGTCCGGATCGCGGGTCAGCACGATGCGCCCCCGGTAGCGCGGCGGTAGCGGCACCGGCTCCTCGGGGTAGTTGAGCGTCTCCCGCTTGCGGAAGCTGTGCATGAAGACCATGCCGATCGTGCGCAGCTGGGAAACGGTTCCTTTGAGCACGTTCATCAACATCGCGGTTGCTCCTCGGTCACAGCGGGTCGGCGATCAGGATCACCGCCCCGGTCACCAGCAGATTGATCAGGGTCAGCGGCAGACAGACCTTCCAGCCGAAGCTCATCACCCGGTCGTAGCGCGGTCGCGGCAGCGAGGCGCGCAGCAGCACGAACAGCACCAGGAAGGCCGCCGTCTTGAGGGAGAACCAGACGATCGGTGGCAGCCAGGGCCCGTGCCAGCCGCCGAAGAACAGCGTGACGATCAGCGCCGAGACCAGCACCATGCCCACGTACTCGCCGATAAAGAACATGCCGAACTTCATGCTCGAGTACTCGACGTGGTAGCCGTCGGCGAGCTCCTGCTCGGCCTCGGGCTGGTCGAAGGGGTGGCGGTGGGTCACCGCGATGCCGGCGATCAGGAAGGTGCAGAAACCGAAGAACTGCGGCACCACGAACCACAGCCCCTCCTGGGCGTTGACGATCTCGCGCATGTTGAACGAGCCGGCCATGGCCACCACGCCCATCAGCGCCAGCCCCATGAACACCTCGTAGGAGAGCGTCTGCGCCGAGGCGCGCATGGCGCCGAGCAGAGCGTACTTGTTGCCGCTCGCCCAGCCGCCGAACAGCACCGCGTAGACGTTGATGCCGGCCAGGGCGAGGAAGAACAGCAGCCCGATGTTGAAGTCGGCCACGCCCCAGCCGGGAGTGATGGGGATGATCATGAACGACAGCAGCAGCGAGGCCATGGCGATGCCCGGGGCCAGCACATACAGCGTGCGGTCGGCGAAGGGCGGGATCCAGTCTTCCTTGAAGAAGATCTTGATCATGTCGGCGATCAGCTGCAGCGAGCCGAAGGGCCCGACCCGGTTGGGGCCGTAGCGGTCCTGCCACAGCCCCAGCAGGCGGCGCTCGACCACCGTCATCACCGCCCCCAGCAGTACCGCGCCCAGCAGGATCACCAGCGCCTGGAGCATGGCGATCAGGCTGGCGGCGACGGGCTCCGACAACCAGTTCATGCGCGCCCCTCCTCGTTGGCTTGCGTTGCGGCCACGGCCAGAGTCACCGCTTCACCGCCAGCCGGCCACGGCTCGATCCCCGCGGGTACCCCGATGGTGCCCGCGGGCCAGCGCGCCTCGCAGCGCACCGGCAGCACGAGTGCACCGTGCTCGCCCGCGACGCGCAGCGGCTGGCCGTCGCTCACGCCCAGCCGGGCGGCGTCATCGGCCGCCAGCCTCACGACCGGGGCACCCGCCCGGGTCTGGATCGGTGCGGCGCGGGCCGAGGTCTCGTCGCCGCCGAACAGCCGCGGCAGTACCACCACCTTCCATTCAGCCTCTGCGGAGCGATGGACCGCGGGGATGGCGTCGGCATAGCGATAGCCGCCGGGACGCGGCGCCAGCAGGCGCACCCCCGGGTCGCCGGCGCGCAGATGGCCGCCGACCTCGTCGGTGAACTTGTTCCAGGCCTGGGGCGAGTTCCAGCCCGGCGCCCAGGCGAAGGCGACCTCCTCGCGGGGCCGGTCGAAGCCGTTGTAGCCCTCCATCGAGAAGGTGAAGGCCGAATCCGGGTCCTGCGGGGCACGCGGCTCGCTGACGTTGATGTGCGCGCGCATGGCGGTGCGACCGCTGTAGCGCTGCGGCTCGCGGGCCAGCTTGAGCCCGCGGACCCGGTAGTCGGCCCCCGGCGCGGCATCGATGATGGCGGCCAGGTCGGGATAGTGGCGGGCGCAGTCGCGGGTCACCGCATCCAGGGCGATGTCGCCGACGTCGTGGCGCAGCACGTCGGCCCGCAGCACGTGCAGCCAGCGCCAGCTCTCGCGGATGCGCGTCTCCGGGCGCATGTAGGCCGGGTCGAAGACCTGGAAGAAGCGCTGGGCGCGCCCCTCGAGGCTGACCAGGGTGCCGTCGGCTTCGGTGAAGGCCGCCGCCGGCAGGCCCAGGTGGGCCCGCTCCCAGGTGGCGGTGCGCTGGTGATCGAGCACCACCACGGTCTCCGCGGCATCCAGCGCCGTCTCGATGCGCGCACTCGGCAACCGCTGATGGAGATCGTTCTCCAGGATCACCACGGCGTCGGCGCGCCGGCTCTCGAGTTCGTCGAGCGCCCATTCCAGCGGCGCGCCGCCCATCAGCGCCAGCCCGGTGCTGTTGGCCTCGCGCCGCACCAGCATCAGGCTGCCCCGGCACGCCCGGCGGGCCAGCGCCCGGGCCACATTGCCGGCGGCTTCGACGATGGCTTCCGAGCCCAGCGAGCCGCCGCTGATCACCAGCGGCCGCTCGGCGGCCAGCAGGCTGGCGGCGATCTCGCGGGCCGCCTCGCGGGTGGCGGCGTCGAGATGGTCGACCGCCGGCGCCGCGGCGTCGATCTCGTGGGCCACGGCGAAGCCCAGCCGGGCGATGTCATCAGGCGCCAGCGTCCAGCCGCCCGCGGTGATGTCGTCCAGCTCGGTGGCGGCGGGATAGGCGATGAACACCGGATGGTAGCGGTCCTGGCCCAGGGTGCGCACCGCGGCGTCGTTCCAGGCGGGGATGCCGCGCTCGGCGGCCAGCGCCTCGCGCCGCGCCTGGGCGGCCTGGCGCACGGACAGGGCGACCCGGGCGGCGCTGGCGATCAGGTCCTCGCCGAGAATCAGGATGGCATCGTGGTTCTCGACGTCGCGCAGCGTCGGCGTGGGCAGGCCGCACTCGCGGTTGAGGGTCTGCATGCGCCCCAGCAGGCGCTGCTCGGCGGCGGCGATGCCGGTGGAGAAGTTGCCCTCGCCGACCAGCGCGCGCAGCTGGTGGTTGCTCTCCAGGCTGGCGCGCGGCGAGCCGATGCCGATCACCCGGCGGGCGCTGCGCAGGCGGTCGGCGCCCCGGTCCAGGGCGGCATCCACTTCCAGGGTGACGCGCTCGTCGCCCCGGTCGCTGCGCCATTCCGGCAGGCGCGGCCGATCGTCGCGATTGACGTAGCCGTAGCCGAAGCGCCCGCGATCGCAGAGGAAGAAGCGGTTGACCTCGCCGTGGTAGCGGTTCTCGATGCGCCGGATGTCGCCGTAGCGCTCGCCGGGGCTGATGTTGCAGCCCACCGCGCACTGGTGGCAGAGGCTCGGCGCGAACTGCAGGTCCCACTTGCGGGTGTAGCGCTCGGAGTGGGTCTGGTCGGTGAACACCCCGGTCGGGCAGACCTCGGTGAGGTTGCCGGAGAAGGGACTCTCCAGCACGCCCTCCTGGTGGCGGCCGAAGTAGATGTTGTCGTTGGCCCCGAAGGCGCCCAGGTCGGTGCCGCCGGCGTAGTCCCGGTAGAAGCGCACGCAGCGGTAGCAGGTGATGCAGCGGTTCATCTCGTGGGCGATGAACGGCCCCAGGTACTGGTTGCGGTGGGTGCGCTTGCGAAAGCGGTAGCGGCGCCGGTCGTGACCGGTCATCACCGTCATGTCCTGCAGGTGGCAGTGGCCGCCCTCCTCGCAGACCGGGCAGTCGTGCGGGTGGTTGATCATCAGCCACTCGATGACGCTGGCGCGGAACTCGCGGGCCTCGTCGTCGTCGATCGAGATCCAGGAGCCGTCGGAGGCCGGCGTCATGCACGACATCACCAGCTTGCCGCGGGTGTCGTTCTCGTCCTGGTACTGCTTGACCGCGCACTGGCGGCAGGCGCCGACGCTGCCCATCGCCGGGTGCCAGCAGAAGTAGGGCACGTCGAGGCCCAGCGACAGGCAGGCGTCCAGCAGGTTGTCCGCCCCGTCCACGTCGTAGCGCTGCCCGTCCACGTGAATCGTCGCCATGCCCTTACCTCGCCTCGCAGTGAATGGATCGATGCCGGTAACGCCTCATACCTGACCCACCGGGATGGGGTCGGCGTGCGCGGTGCGCGGCGGATGCGTCACGCCGCGCTCGAACTCGCCGCGGAAGTACTTCAGCGCCGACTGCAGCGGCATCGCCGCCCCCGGGGCGTGGGCGCAGAAGGTCTTGCCCGGCCCCAGGTCGTCGGCCAGCTTGTCGAGCAGCTCGACATCGCCGCGCTCGCCCTCGCCGCGCTCCAGCGCCTGGAGGATCTTCACCGTCCACGGCAGGCCGTCGCGGCAGGGCGTGCACCAGCCGCAGGACTCGCGGGCGAAGAACTGCTCCAGGTTGCGCACCAGCGACAGCACGCTCTGGTCCTCGTTGACCACCGTCAGCAGCCCGGTGCCCAGGCGGCTGCCCAGCTTGCCGATGGTGTCGAAGTCGAGAGCCGAGTCGAGATGCTCGGGCAGCAGGAAGCCGGTACTCCCGCCGCCGGGCAGCCAGGTCTTCAGCGCCTTGCCGTCGCGCAGGCCGCCGGCGCGCTCGAGCAGCTCGCTGGCCGGGGTGCCGATCGGCAGCTCCCACAGGCCGGTGCGCTCGACCTTGCCCGAGACGCCGAACAGCTTGGTGCCGCCGTCGTTGCTCAGCTCGCCGGAGAGATCCTGGTACCACTGGGCGCCGTGGGCCATCACCGCCGGGGCGTTGCAGAAGGTCTCGACGTTGTTGACCACGGTGGGCTTGCCCCAGGCGCCGGACTGGCCCGGAAACGGCGGCTTGGCCCGCGGGTTGGCGCGCTTGCCCTCGAGCGAGCTGATCAGCGCGGTCTCCTCGCCGCAGATGTAGCGCCCGGCACCGGTGTGCAGGGCGATGTCGAAGTCGAAGCCGCTGCCGGCGATGTCGTCGCCCAGCCAGCCGGCGCCGCGGGCCTCGTCGAGGGCCTGCTGCACGGCGCGGGCGGCCTCGACGTACTCGCCGCGCAGGAAGATGTAGCCGTAGCGGGAGTGGTTGGCGTAGGCGCCGAGGATCATGCCCTCGATCAGCAGGTGCGGCTGCTGCTCGAGCAGCAGGCGATCCTTGAAGGTGCCGGGCTCCATCTCGTCGGCGTTGCACACCAGGTAGCCGCGCGGAATGCTGCCCCCCTTCATGGTCAGGCTCCACTTCATGCCCGCCGAGAAGCCCGCGCCGCCACGCCCGCGCACGTTGGCCTCCTTCATGGTGGCGACCACGTCGTCGGGGGACTGCCGGTTGAGCACCTCGCGCACGGCGGCGTAGCCGTCCTTGCCGACGTACTCGTCGAGCCCGATCCGGGCGCCGTCGTCGCGCAGCCGCCAGGTCAGCGGGTGCGTCTCGGCACGACGCTCGGCGGCGCTCTGGCGAAGCTGGCTGTGATAGCGCGTCACGCTCATGCGAAGCCCTCCAGCAGGTCGGCCACGTCGCCGGGGGCGACGGGGCCGTAGGTGCAGTCGTCGATCATCAGCGTCGGGCCGCGATCGCAGGCCCCCAGGCAGCACACCGGCAGCAGCGTGAAGCGGCCGTCGGCGGTGGTCTGGCCGAAGCCGATGCCGAGCTCGGCCGACAGCGCGTCGCGCAGTTCCTCGTAGTCGTTGAGAAAGCACGAGCTGCTGTCGCAGACCAGGATCACGTGGCGCCCCACCGGCTGGCGGAAGATCAGGCTGTAGAAGGTCGCCACGCCCTCGACGTCGGCGGGCCCCACGCCGAGTACCTCGGCGATCGCCGGGATCGCCGCGTCGGGCACCCAGCCGTGGCGGCGCTGGACGATCTTGAGCGCCTCGATGCAGGCCGCCTGGGGCTGCTCGTAGTGGTCGCGTTCGTGCTCGATGGCGCGACGGTCCTCGGGCTCGATGACGAAGCCGTCGCGGGCGATGGTGCGTGCGGTGTCGTTCATGTTCAGCGATCCACGTCGGCCATGACGAAGTCGATACTCCCCAGATGGGCGATCAGGTCGGGCACGAAGCCGCCACGCATCACCGCCGGAATCTGCTGCAGGTGCGGGAAACTCGGTGTGCGAATGCGCGTGCGATAGCTCATGGTGTTGCCGTCACTGGTCAGGTAGTAACTGTTGATGCCCTTGGTCGCCTCGATCATCTGCAGCGACTCGTTGGGCTTGAGTACCGGCCCCCAGGAGACCTGCAGGAAGTGGGTGATCAGCGTCTCGATGTGCTGGAGCATCTTCTCGCGCGGCGGCGGCGTGGTCAGCGGGTGGTCGGCCTTGTAATCGCCGGCGGGCATGTAGTCGACGCACTGCTGGATGATGCGCAGGCTCTGGCGCATCTCCTCGATGCGGATCTGGCCGCGGTCGAAGACGTCACCGTTGCTGCCCAGCGGCACCTCGAAGTCGAAGTTCTCGTAGCCGCCGTAGGGGCGCTTCTTGCGCAGATCGAAGTCGCAGCCGGTGGCGCGCAGGTTGGGGCCGGTGACGCCCCAGGCCAGGGCCTCGCGGGTGGTATAGGCGGCGATGTGACGGGTGCGCTCGCGGACGATGGCGTTCTCCATCATCGCCCGCTCGTACTCGACGAGCCGCTTGGGCATCCAGTCGAGGAACCCCTGGACCAGGGTGTCCCAGCCCTTGGGCAGATCCATGGCCGTGCCGCCGATGCGGAACCATGCCGGGTGCATGCGGAAGCCGGTGATCGCCTCGATCACCTCGTAGCCCTTCTGGCGGTCGGTGAAGGTGAAGAACACCGGGGTCATCGCCCCCAGGTCCTGCAGGTAGGTGCCCAGGAACAGCAGGTGGCTGGTGATGCGGAACATCTCGGCCATCATTACCCGGATGGTCATGGCCCGCTCGGTCACCTCGATGCCGGCGAGCTTCTCCACCGCGAGGATATAGGGCAGGTTGTTCATCACCCCGCCGGTGTAATCGATGCGGTCGGTGTAGGGGATGAAGCTGTGCCAGGACTGGCGCTCGGCCATCTTCTCGGCGCCGCGGTGGTGATAGCCGATGTCCGGCACGCAGTCGACGACCTCCTCGCCGTCGAGCTGCAGCACGATGCGAAACGCGCCGTGCGCCGACGGGTGGTTGGGGCCGAGGTTGAGAAACATGAACTCGGTGTCGTCGTTGGTGCGTCGCATGCCCCAGTCCTCGGGCTGGAACTGCAACGCCTTCTGCTCCACGTCCTGGCCCTCGACGGTGAGCGTGTAGGGGTCGAACTCGGTGGCCCGGGCGCCATGGTCCTTGCGCAGCGGGTGGCCCTTCCAGGTCGGCGGCATGAGCAGGCGCGTCAGGTGGGGGTGGCCGGCGAAATCGATGCCGAACATGTCCCACACCTCGCGCTCGTACCAGTTGGCGTTGGGGTAGAGCGAAACCACGCTGGGGATCTTCAGGTCACTCTCGGCGAGCGCCACCTTGAGCATCACGTCGCGGTTCCGTGAGATCGACATCAGGTGATAGAAGACCGTGAAGTCCGACGCCGGCAGGCCGCGGCGGTTGGCGCGCAGCCGCTCGTCGATCGCCGACAGGTCGTAGAGCATCTCGAACGGCTCGGGCATGTCGCGCAGGAACTTGAGCACCTCGGTGAGCGACTCGCGGGGGATCCACACCACCGGCATGCCGGTGAGCGTGGCCTGCTCGAGGACGGCGTGATCGCCGAGGCGCTGGCGGAGCGCGCCGACGATCGGGTCGGCGGCGGCGCCGGCGGCCGCGTGATCGGGGGTCGGTGTGTCAGCGCTCATGAGCGTCGGCAAACTCCTGCGGCGAAAGAAAAACGGTCGCGGTGTCAGATGCTGTCGGGCGTGCGCAGCTCGGTGGCCTGGATGCGCCGGTCGCGGTGCTTCTCGCGCTGCGAGGGCATCTCGGCGCGGTAGACGCCCTGGTCACCGACCACCCAGGACAGCGGGCGACGCTCCTCCTGGATCGAGTCCTGCAGCAGCTGCAACCCCTGCAGGAAAGCCTCGGGACGCGGCGGGCAGCCCGGCACGTACACATCCACCGGCAGGAACTTGTCGACGCCCTGCACCACCGAGTAGATGTCGTACATGCCGCCCGAGTTGGCGCAAGAGCCCATCGAGATCACCCACTTGGGCTCGAGCATCTGGTCGTAGAGCTGCTGGATCACCGGCGCCATCTTGATGAAGCAGGTGCCGGCAATGACCATGAAGTCGGCCTGGCGCGGGGAGGCGCGAATCACCTCCGAGCCGAAGCGGGCGATGTCGTGGGGCGCGGTGAAGGCCGTGGTCATCTCCACGTAGCAGCAGGAGAGCCCGAAGTTATAGGGCCACAGGGAGTTCTTGCGCCCCCAGTTGACCGTCGCGTTGAGGACCTCGTCGAGCTTGCCCATGAAGACATTGCGATGCACCTGCTGCTTCATCGGGTCGTCCTCGAGGCGCTGGCGCTCACCGAGCGGATAGCGGGCGTCCGCTGCCACAGCGTCTTCTGCACGCGTCAGGGTATAGGGCATGCGATTCCTCCAGCGAACGTTATGCGACTACGTACTGCATCTTGGGCGGTCGGGGCGGCGTGAGGGTGCCGGACCCGACCGCAGCGGCCGGCGACTCAGGAGCCGGGGTCGCGCATCTTGCGCTTGGGTGCCCACTCCAGGGCCCCCACGCGGCTGTCGTAGACCAGACCGGCCAGCAGGATGGCGATGAACACCGCCGCACCGGCGAAGCCGGCCCAGCCCACCTCGCGAACCGACACGGCCCAGGCGAACAGGAACACGGCCTCGATATCGAAGATCACGAACAGCATCGCGACCAGGTAGAACTTGACGGAAAAACGCTGGCGAGCACTGCCGGCACCGATGATGCCGGACTCGAAAGGCAGGGATTTGCTGCGCCCCTTGCTGCGACCACCCAGCAGGCTGGAGGCGCCCATCATGAAGACGCACAGACCAAAGACGGCAATGACGAACAGGGCCACGGCCCAGTGCTGCGCGATGCTCGAAGCGGCGTCCTGGCTCATACACTCCCTCGTCCGGACCATGAACGGTCGGCGGGCCGCACTGCCACGACACGGGTGAGTGCCGGGGCCGGCCTGACCAACCAGTACGCGTTAAGCATAGGAGAGCATTAGATAAATGTCAGAAACAAGCCGTACTTTTGGCGTACCGGGGTGAACTGAGAATCGTTTCCGCAGTGCAGCAAAGGCGTAGCGCCGTGACCGCCTCACTGGCAATACCCGCCCAGCCAGTGTTCCGCCAGCCAAAGCACCACGGCATAGCGTGCCCCCTTGCCGGCCAGGATCAGCAGCGTCGCCTGCCCGAAGGGCAGCCGCAGCAGCCCGGCGACCACGGTCAGGGCATCGCCCACCACCGGCAGCCAGGCCAGCAGCAGGCTGAATCGCCCCAGCCGGGCGTAGGTGCGCTCGCCGCGCGCCAGTGCCGGCGCCGACACCGGAAACCAGCGGCGTCCGGCCAGGTGGCGGGCGTAGCGTCCCAGGGCGACGTTGACCAGGCTGCCCAGGGTATTGCCGAGAGTGGCCACGGCCCACAGCAGCCCCACGGCCTCGCCCTGGCACCACTGGCGGGCCAGCCAGACCTCCGAGCCGCCGGGCAGCAGCGTGGCGCTGGCCAGGGCGACGAGAAACAGGCTCAGCATGGCCGCCCCGCCGCCGGATCGGCTAGGCTGTAGCCCCGTTCACAGTTGAGGATCCGCGTGACGATGTCCGATGCCTCCCGCATTGCCAATGTCCTGACCATCGCCGGCTCCGACCCGTCGGGCGGCGCCGGCATCCAGGCCGATCTCAAGACCTTCTCGGCCCACGGCACCTACGGTACCAGCGTGATCACCGCGCTGACCGCCCAGAACACCTGCGGCGTCACCGGCGTGCATCCGGTGCCGGTCGACTTCATCGCCGCCCAGCTCGACACCCTGCTCGACGATGTGGCGATCGACGCGGTGAAGATCGGCATGGTCGCCAGTCGCGAGGTTGCCGAGACGATTCGCGAGCGCCTCGAGCGCCGCCGGCCGCGCTGGATCGTGCTCGACCCGGTGATGGTCGCCAAGAGCGGCGACCTGCTGGTCGACGACGCCGGCATCCGCGCGGTGCGTGACATTCTCGTGCCCCTGGCCGACCTCATCACCCCCAACCTGCCCGAGGCCGCGGTGCTGCTGGGGGACTCCGAGGTGACCTCGGCCGAGGCGATGGAAGCCCTGCAGCCCGCCCTGCGCCGGCTCGGCGCGCCCCACGTGCTGCTCAAGGGCGGCCATCTGGCCGGCGAGCGCTGCCCCGACCTGCTGATCTCGCCCGAGGGCGCCAGCTGGCTCGAGGCCGAGCGCATCGCCACCGACAACCTGCACGGCACCGGCTGCTCGCTGTCGTCGGCGATCACCGCGCGCCTGGCCCGCGGCGATTCGCTCGTCGGCGCCGTGCAGCACGCCAAGGTGTGGCTCAGCCAGGCACTGCACGACAGCCACCGCCTCGACGTCGGCCGGGGGCGCGGGCCGGTCCATCACTTCCACGCCTGGTGGTAGACGGAACGATACGGGCTAGCCCGGCTGCGCGGGCTTTCCCGTCGACAGGTCTACGCGGGGCGCTATGCCCCCCCTCCCTGGGCGCTACTTTGGCCATCTGACCGCCATGGATGGCGGAAATGCCGGAATGGAAAGGAACACTTTCCGGCCATGGCCAAAAACCCCCACTACGACCTGTCCCCGGGCGCCTAGCCCCATGGCCGACTGAGAGTATCCTGCCACCACGCCGCACTTGCGGGGGTCGGCGGGGCGCACCATGCTGCAGTGACGGGTAACGTCCGCTTCGGCAGCCGGGTCTGCCGGAGCCAACTTCACGGGAGGATACCGCCATGTCCCGGACGCTGCTCTTCGCCTGCGACCTGTCCGCCGAAAATCGCGCCGGCTTCGCCCGGGCCATTCGCCTGGCCGCGGAAACCGGCGCCCGTCTCGACGTGCTGCATGTCCTCGACCCCCACCTGCCCCGCCAGGCACTGCATGACCTGGAAAGCGCGGTGGTGGCCGAGATGGAGCGCACCCTGACCGACCTGCGCGAGGACTATGCCCTCCCCTCGCCGGACACCCTGATCCAGACGGTGGCCGGCACCCCCTATGCGGAGATCGTCCGCGAGGCCCACGAGCGCCATGCCGACCTGATCGTGCTCGGCACGCATCGCAAGCGCGGGCAGCCCGACCTGGTCGCCGGCACCACGCTGGCCCGGGTGATGCGCAACGCCCCCTGCCCGGTGTTCTCGATCAGCCATCCGGCCCATCAGGAGTGGCATGACATCCTGGTGCCCATGGACTTCTCGCTGCCCTGCCGGCATACCCTGCGCGAAGTCATCACCCGCTTCCCGGACGCCCGCCTGACCCTGCTGCATGCCTGGTGCATCCCCGGCGAGCGCGAGCTGGCCTCGCACAGCGACTACGCGCGCTGGCGCGAGCACGAGGTCGCGCGGCTGCGCGAGCGCCTGGAGAGCGAGGTCGACCAGCTGATGAGCGAGGTGGGCGGCGTTCCCGAGCTCGAGCTGGTGCTCGAGCAGGGTGAGCCGCTCGAGGTGCTGATGGGTCGTCTGCGGCGCCAGCCGCCCGACCTGCTGGCGCTGAGCAGCCAGTCCCGGCTGGGCCGCCAGAGCCCGCTGACCGAACAGCTGCTCGCCGAGCCGCACTGCGACCTGATGGTGTGCCGCGCCTGGTAGCGATCCTGGCCTTGCGCCCGCGCGGCGTCTGGGGCAGCGTAACCCCGACCCAGACACACAGGACGACACTCGCATGCGGGCACTCATCCAGCGCGTCACCCGCGCCGGCGTCAGCGTCGACGGCCGCACGGTCGGCGCCATCGACCACGGCCTGCTCGCCCTCGTCGGGGTGGAGCGCGGCGACGACGAGACACGCGCCGACCGGCTGCTGCACAAGCTGCTGCACTACCGGGTCTTCGCCGACGACACCGGGCGCATGAACCGCAACCTGCAGCAGGCCGACGGCGGCCTGCTGCTGGTCTCGCAGTTCACCCTGGCCGCCGACACCCGCAAGGGGCTGCGCCCGGGCTTCTCCAGCGCCGCCGCCCCCGAGGAGGGCGACCGGCTCTTCCACTACCTGCTCGACCGTGCCCGAGCCGCCTGGCCGCATGTCGCCAACGGCGAGTTCGGCGCCAACATGCAGGTCGAGCTGGTCAACGACGGCCCGGTGACCTTCCTGCTGGAAACCTGACTCGAGGAGCCCACCCCATGACCCCTCCCCGTCTCGCCCTGATCACCGGCGGCGCCCAAGGCATCGGCCGCGGCATCGTCGAGGACCTGCTGGCCCGCGGCTGGCGGGTCGCCGCCCTGGACTGCGATGCCGAGGCCCTGGCCGAGCTGGACGCCGCCCACCCCGAGGCGACGCTGCTGGTGCTGCGCGCCGACGTGGCCCGCGAAACCGAGGTGGACGCCGCCTTCGCTCGCCTGCGCGACTGGCAGGCCGGCGCCGGCGAACCGCCCGGCCTCGACCTGCTGGTCAACAACGCCGGCATCGCCGACCCGGTCTCGGGCCCCGTCGAGTCGCTGTCGCTCGCCGACTGGCGGCGCTGGCAGGACAGCCATCTCACCGGCGCCTTCCTGTGCACCCGCGCCGCGGTCGCCGACCTGCGCACGCGCCACGGCAGCATCGTCAACATCGCCTCGACCCGGGCGCTGCAGTCGGAGCCCGACTGCGAGGCCTACGCCGCCGCCAAGGGCGGCCTGCTGGCGATGACCCACGCCCTGGCGGTGAGTCTCGGCCCCGAGGTGCGCGTCAACGCGATCTGCCCCGGCTGGATCGAGACCGGCCCCTGGCAGAAGGCCGCACGCCGCGAGACGCCCGAGCACCGCGCCATCGACCGCGACCAGCACCCGGCGGGGCGCGTCGGCGAGCCCGCCGACATCGCCGCCACGGTGGCCTTCCTGGCCAGCGCGGAAGCCGGCTTCATCACCGGCCAGCAGCTGGTGGTGGACGGCGGCATGACCCGCAGGATGATCTACGCCGAGTAAGCGCCCGCTCGCCGCGAGGCGCGGGCTACTTGAGCCCCCTGTACTGGAACGACAGCGCCTTGCCGTCGATGAACTGGGCCTGGATGAAGCGACGCTCGTCGCCCCAGCGGCAGTAGTCGAAGAGCACGGCGCCGGAGCAGCCGGCGGGCTCGCCGAGTATCGCCTCGACCTCGGCGCGGGTCATCCCGGGGGCGAGCCGGTCGTAGTTGTCCAGGGTCAGGGCGGTGTTGCCGCAGGCGCTCAGCACCAGCATCAGCCCCCCGACCCCGACGCGCCGCGTCCAGCTTGTCCAGCGCTTGGCGTGGCGCATTGTCAGGCTCCTTCCGATGCCAGTTCGCTTTCCAGCGCCTCGAGTGCCTCCTCGGCCTCGAGCCAGGCCTGCTCGAGCGTCTCGACCTCGCCCTTGAGCTCACCCTGGCGGGCCAGCAGGTCGGTGAGTTCCTCCTTGCGCGAGGCATCGGTGTAGAGGTCGGGATCGCCCAGTGCGTCTTCGAGCGTCGCCAGCCGCGACTGGGCCTCGGTCATGCGCTTCTCGACCCGGTCGCGCTCGCGCTTGAGCGGCCGCAGCTTCTCGCGCAGCGCGGCGGCCGCGCGGCGCTGCGTCTTGCGATCCGGCGCGGCACCGTCAGCGGCCTTGTCGGCCCGGTTCTCGCGACGCTCGTCCTCGACCCGCGCCTTGAGCCAGGCCCGGTAATCGTCGAGATCGCCGTCGAACGGCGCCACCGTGCCGTCGGCGACCCGCCAGAACTCGTCCACCGTGGCGCGCAGCAGATGGCGGTCGTGGGAGACCACGATCACCGTGCCCTCGAAGCCGGCCAGCGCCTCGGTGAGCGCCTCGCGCATCTCCAGGTCGAGGTGGTTGGTGGGCTCGTCGAGCAGCAGCAGGTTGGGCTTCTGCCAGGCCACCAGCGCCAGCGCCAGGCGCGCCTTCTCGCCGCCGGAGAAGCGCCCCACCTCGCCGAACACGTCGTCGCCGCGAAAGCCGAAGCCGCCGAGGAAGTTGCGGATCGCCTGCTCGCTGGCCGTCGGCGAGAGCCGCTGCACGTGCAGAAACGGCGTGGCCTTGAGATCGAGCCCCTCGAGCTGGTGCTGGGCGAAGTAGCCGACCGCCAGGTGCTCGCCGGGCACGCGCTTGCCGGCGATCAACGGCAGCGCGCCGGTCAGCGACTTGATCAGCGTCGACTTGCCGGCGCCGTTGGGGCCCAGCAGGCCGATGCGCTGCCCCGGCAGCAGGGTCAGCTTGACGTCGCGCAGCAGCGGCTCGGCGTAGCCCAGCTGGGCCTCGTCGAGCACCAGCAGCGGATGCGAGGTCTTGTCGGCGGCCGGCAGGGTGAAGTGGAACGGCGAGTCGACATGGGCGACGGCGATGGTTTCCATGCGCTCGAGCATCTTCAGCCGGCTCTGGGCCTGGCGGGCCTTGGTGGCCTTGGCGCGAAAGCGCGCCACGAAACGCTCGATCTCCTCGCGGCGGGCCTGCTGCTTGGCGGCCTCGGCCTGCTGCTGGGCGAGCTTCTCGGCGCGGGTACGCTCGAAGGTGGTGTAGTTGCCGCTGTAGAGGGTCAGCCGGCGCTGCTCGACGTGCACGATGTGATCGCATACCGCGTCGAGGAAGTCGCGGTCGTGGGAGATCAGCAGCAGCGTGCCCGGGTAGCGGACCAGCCACTGCTCGAGCCACAGCAGGGCGTCGAGATCCAGGTGGTTGGTGGGCTCGTCGAGCAGCAACAGATCGGAGGGACGAAACAGCGTCTGGGCGAGGTTGACACGCATCCGCCAGCCGCCGGAGAACGCCGACAGCGGGCGATCGAGGTCGGCCTGGGTGAAGCCCAGCCCGACCAGCAGCCGCGCCGCCCGCGAGGGGGCGCTGTAGCCGTCGAGCGCCTCGAGCCGGCCGTGCAGCTCGGCCTCGCGGTGCGCCTCGTCACGCTCGCGGGCGCTGTCCAGTGCCGCCTGGGTGGCACGCAGCTCGCGGTCGCCGTCGAGCACGTAGTCGAGGATCGAACGCTCCAGCGACTCGACCTCCTGGGCCATGTGCGCGATGCGCAAACCGCCGGCCAGGCTGACCTCGCCCCGGTCGGGGCCGAGCTCGCCGAGCAGCAGCTTGAACAGGCTCGACTTGCCGGTACCGTTGGCGCCGACGATGCCCGCCTTCTGCCCCGGATACAGGGTCAGTTCGGCCGCCTCGAAGAGCGGTTGCGTGCCGCGTTGCAGGTCCAGTTGACGCAGTGCGATCATGCCTGTCTCCCATCGTTTCGTCGCTGAAGGCCGCGCCGCTCGTCGACCATGACCGCCCATTCTACCCAATCCGTCGCCGCTCTGGCCGCCCCGGATGCCCTGTGGCGTTACGCCGGCGCCTGCTACGCCGCCCCCGGCGTCGCCGACGCCTGCCTCGCCGCCCAGGATGGCCTGGGCGCCGATGTCTGCGAGCTGCTGTGGCTCGCCTGGCTGTATCGGCTCGGGCTGACCACGGCGGAGGATGCTTCTCGCGCCCTGGCGCCGGTGCGCACCCACCAGGCCCGCCACACCCGGACGCTGCGCGCCCGGCGGCGTGCGCTCAAGCCGCTGGCCCGGCCGGGCTCGGCAATCGAGGCGTGGCGCGAACGTCTCAAGCGTGACGAGCTCGATGCCGAACACGCCGCCCTGGACGCCCTGCAGGCGCTCGCCCGGCACGGCGACGGCGTGCGTGCGCGCTACGCCGAGGACGGCGATCTTGTCGCGATCTTCCGACGTCACCTGGGCATCGTAACCGAGCGTGACCAGCCCGTGCTGGCGAGCCTGGCTCGGGCGCTGGAGGGGGCGGCGGCAGGGGCCTCGTTACCTTTTCGGGACGAGTAGCACTGGCGTCGCAAAGCCTGTAAGTTCGAGAGTAGAGCGAGGCGCCTGGTCAGGGCTACGCTTGTCTGTAACAACTCGAAACGAGGGCTCGCCATCCTCGGCTAGCGAATCCCTGTAAAAATAAGGAAAGCTTGCGACATGACCCAATCCTCTTCTTCCTCCGGCGAACGCGTAAAGCGCCCCAACGGCGTGCTGCGCGCCCTGAACACGCTCGATCGCGTGCTGGGCATCATCGAGCGCGTCATCGTGGCAGGCAGCATCCTCGTCATGGCCGCGCTGATGAGCGCCCACGTCGTCGGCAACCTCCTGTTCCAGCATGGCATCAGCGGCACCTATGAAGTCACCGAGATGCTGATCGTCATCATCACCTTCGTCGGCGTCGGCTATGCGACCCGCAACGCCCGCCACATCAGCATGTCGGCGATCTACGACCAGCTCGGCGGCCGCCTGAGAAAGGGCCTGTTGATCCTCATCTGTCTGGGCAC
The DNA here is from genome assembly GCF_010993675.1 of Modicisalibacter sp. 'Wilcox'. Taxonomy (NCBI): domain Bacteria; kingdom Pseudomonadati; phylum Pseudomonadota; class Gammaproteobacteria; order Oceanospirillales; family Halomonadaceae; genus Modicisalibacter; species Modicisalibacter sp. 'Wilcox'. Next base: position 60,900 of record NZ_WNXF01000010.1, on the reverse strand, counting down.
CGCGGTACTGATGTTCTATTTCGCCTACAAGTCCGCCGAATATGTCATGACGATCTACGATCGCGGCCGCGCCAGCGCGTCGCTGCACATTCCATTGTGGATCATCTACCTCGCCCTGCCGGTCGGCTTCACCCTGGCGGGCGTGCAGTACCTGCTGACGGTGGCACGCAACCTGGTCAGCCAGGACATCTACCGTTCCTTCAACGAGAAGGAAGCCTATGCCGAGGTGCCCGACGACCTCGACACCTCCGGCGACGACGACGCATCACGCGGCGCCTGACGTTTCAACAAGACCAAGACGAGGACTTTCTTCATGCTGATCTGGCTAGGCGTGATCATGCTCGTGCTGCTGCTGCTGGGATTCCCGATGATGGTCCCCCTGGCGGCGGGCACGCTTTACATGATGTTCACCGGTATGACGTTCTTCGGCCCCGACCAGGCCGTGAGCTGGATGATCAACGGGGTCGGCAGCTGGGTGCTGGCGGCGGTGCCCATGTTCATCTTCGCCGCCGACATCCTCACCAAGGGCCATACCGCCAACCGGCTGCTGGACGTGGTCGATGTCTTCACCCGCCATGTGCGCGGCGGCCTGCCCATCACCACCGCGGCCTCCTGCGCGCTGTTCGGCGCGGTGTCCGGTTCCACCCAGGCCACGGTGGTGGCGATGGGCGGGCCGATGCGCCCGCGCCTGCTGGCCAAGGGCTACAGCGATGACTTCACGCTGGGGCTGATCATCAACGCCAGCGACATCGCGCTGCTGATTCCGCCGAGCATCGGCTTCATCATCTACGGCGTGGTGATGAAGACCTCGATCGGCGACCTGTTCCTGGCGGGCATCCTGCCGGGCCTGCTGATCCTGGCGATGTTCGCCCTGTACTGCTACATCTACTCCCGCATCAAGGGCATCGAGGCCGAAACCAAGGCCTCCTGGAGCGAACGCTTCCGCGCCATCCGTCGCGTGATCCTGCCCATGGGCTTCCCGGTGCTGGTGGTCGGCGGCATCTATGGCGGCTTCTTCAGCGCCGTCGAGGCCTCGGCGGTGGCGGTGGCCTACGCGCTGATCCTCGAGGTCGTCATCTATCGCCAGGTATCGATCCGCGACCTGTGGGGCCTGGCCCTGTCCACCGGCATGATCACCGCCGTGGTGTTCATCCTGGTGGCTATCGGCGCGGCCTTCTCCCAGACCCTGGGCACGGCCGGCGTTCCGGAGAAGATTCTCGGCCCGCTGATCGACGGCATCGGCGACAACCAGTTCCTGGCGCTGCTGCTGATCGCCGTGTCCTTCTTCGTCGGCTGCATGTTCGTCGACCCGATCGTGGTCATCCTGATCCTGGTGCCGATCTTCAAGCCGCTCGTGCAGTCCACCGGGCTGGACCCGGTGCACGTCGGCGTCATCGTCACCCTGCAGGCGGCCATCGGCTCGGCCACGCCGCCGTTCGGCTGCGACATCTTCACGGCCATCGCCGTGTTCCGTCGCCCCTACATGGACGTGGTCCGCGGCACGCCACCGTTCATCGCCATCCTGGTGGTGGCGACCCTGGTGCTCATTCTCTTCCCGCAGATCTCGCTGCTGCTGCCCTCCCTGGGCGGCGACTGAGCTGGCGGTCCCGCCCTGTCGGCCCGGCTTCGCGCCGGGCCTTTTTCATGGTCACGTGCTTGCTCGGCGAGCTACGGGCTACGGCCGGGAATGCCCCCTCCCCGAAAGCCCATTCAACCCCACTTCTGTGGGAGCGAATTGATTCGCGACGAATCCGCCTCGAGGCTCCGCCATCGGGAATAAATTCCCTCCCACCTCACTCTCCCGCTCGTGACCCGTACCGTGGCTCGTGGCTCGGCAGCCCGGCACAAAAAACGCCCGGGAGCGCAGGCTCCCGGGCGATGACAGCGATAATCAGGGGGTCAGCACCGAAGCGGAGGCCTTGCCGCCCCCCGCCCCGGCTTGTCGGGCTTACTGGCTCTTGTCGGCCTTGTCGATCTGGTCGAGCAGGATGTTCAGGGATTCCTTGCCACGCTCGCCGACCATGTCGATGTAGGTCTGGCGCACCGGCTTGGCCAGCTTGCGGAAGGCATCACGCTCCTGTTCGTTCAGGTGAATGATGTTGATGTCGCTCTTTTCCTTGATGGTGTCGAGACGCTCGGCGTTGAACTGGGTCTGGATGTCATGGCCCTTCTGGACCATTTCGCCGAGCACCGAGTCCAGCATCTTGTGCTGCTCGTCGGACAGCCCCTCGTACCAGTCCTGGTTGCCGATCAGGTTGGCCACGAACTGCGACTGATCGGCGAAGATCATGTAGTCCTGCACTTCGTAGAAGCCCATGTTCTCGTGGGCGAAGACCGGCTGGATGTTGCCCTCCGCCTGGCCCTGCTGCAGGGCGCTGTAGAGCTCGCCGTAGGCGATGGTGATCGGCGCGGCGCCGTAGGCCTCGTAGGTGGCGCGCAGCAGGCTGTTGTCCATGACGCGGATCTGCAGCCCCTTCATGTCCTCGGGGGTACGGATTTCCTTGTTGGCCGTCCACACCTGATAGCCTTCGGGCAGCGCGCCCAGGGGAACCAGCCCGCGCTTGCGGAACGACTGCTGCCAGGGATCGCTCTTCAGGAACGCATCGGAGTTGAGGATCTTCGCCGTCTCGAGCTGATCGTTCGGCATGACGAAGTTGAGGCTCATCAGCTGGCTTTCCGGCACGGTGCCGCCCAGGAAGCCGGAACCGAAACCGATCTGGATGGCGCCGTTCTGGATGGCGTCGTAGAGCGCCGAATAGTTCGACCCCCAGGTGCCGTAGGGAAGCAGCTGCACGGTGACGTCGCCGTCGCTCTTCTCCTCGATCAGTTTCTTGAATTCCTCGGCGTAACCGTACTGGACGCTGCCTTCGGTTTCCTCGAGGCCGAAGCGCCAGGTCTCGGCAAAGGCCGACGAGGCCACCCCGACCAGACCCATGGCGGTAACACCGATCACGATATTGCGCAGTTGCATTGTGCTTGTTCCCCTTGTTGTCGATGTGAGTCCAGAAAAGAGCAAAGGCCCTGCAATGTCAAGATTCCACATGGCGCATGCCGGATGCGGAACACGAGGGCCCCTGTTAGAGTCACAATAGGCGTTTGGCGCCGTTTCCGCTCGCCAACCGACAAGAACATTGGCCGTATCCACAATTCGAGGAGTTTTCATGAAAACACGGTTAACCGCCGTTGCTCTGACACTGCTGTCGACCGCTCCGCTGGCGCTCGCCGCCCCGCAGAGCGATCAGGAAAAGCTCAGCTACAGCATTGGTGTGACGCTCGGCCAGAGCCTTTCCCAGGACATCAAGAACCTGGATATCGACAGCTTCACGCAGGCCATTCAGGACGTCTACGGTGGCAACGATCTGCAGATGAGCAAGAAGGCGATGACCGAAGCCCTCACGGCCTTCCAGAAGCAGAAGATGGCCGAGCGCAAGGCCGAGGCGGAGAAAGTCGCCAAGCAGAACAAGGCCGAGGGCGAGAAGTTCCTGGCCGAGAATGCCAAGAAGGACGGCGTCAAGGTCACCGATTCCGGTCTGCAGTACAAGGTCATCGAGTCCGGTGACGGCGCGAGTCCCGATGCCAACGATCAGGTCAAGGTCAACTACGAGGGCAAGCTGATCGACGGTACCGTCTTCGACAGCTCCTACAAGCGCGGCGAGCCGGTCGAGTTCCAGGTCGACCAGGTCATCCCCGGCTGGCAGGAAGCGCTGAAGAAGATGCACGTCGGCGACACCTGGATGATCTACCTGCCTTCCGACCTGGCCTACGGACCGGCCGGCACCGGCGGCCCGATCGGCCCCAACGAGGCGCTGACCTTCAAGGTCGAGCTGCTCGACGTCACCAAGAAGCCCAACGACGCCAAGGCCGACGCGGGCGCCAAGGCCACCCAGCAGGCCACCGACACCGCGAAGAACTGATCCCCCGCACCACCGGCCGCCCGAGGGCGGCCGGGCCCTCACGCCAGCGGCGCGTCAGGCGCCGTTGCCGGCCCCCGGCCGGTGCACATCGAAGTCGAACCAGCTGCCTCGCCGCCCTTCCGGGGTGGTCACGATCACCTCCGCCCGCCAGCGCGTGACCGACTCGTCGTCGACGCTGTTGACACTCAACACCCCTTCCCCGTGAAAGTCGCCGTCGCCCCGGTCCTGAAGCACGTAGCGGCGCAGCCCCATGTTGCGGTTGCGGCCGATGAAGGCCACCACGACCCGCTCGGGGCTCAGGCCGTCGACATGCACGTCGAGCGGCAACGGGTGCAGGGGGACGACCGCGCTGCCCAGCGAGAGCGTGACCCGCACGTCACCGCCGAGCCCGGCATGACAGGGCCCCTGGTGCAGCCGGCAGATCCCGTCCGGCGGGTACCAGACGACATCGTTGCTGCCGCCGCGCAGGTAGTAATGCGCCAGATAGCCGACGGCCACCACCATGGTCACCAGCGTGACAATGATCAGCAGGTTGAGAAACGGCGAGCGAGCGTTGTCGTCGTCGGCATAGGGCATGATCGGGCGGCGGACCTCATCGACAGGCGGGACAATCCGGGTAAGCTTACCAGTTCGCACTCGGGCGTGACGCGCGTAAGGTTGTCGCAGCGCCCTCGTCATGCACGCGACAAGGAGACTCGCCATGTCCGGCGTCCAGGCGGCACTGGGCCCTTTGTTCCTGCTGATCCTGCTCGGCGCCCTGCTGGGGTGGCGCCGCCTGCCCTCGGATACCTTCTGGCCGGCCATGGAGCGGTTGATCTACTTTTTGCTGTTCCCCGCCATGCTGGTGGCGACCCTGGCCACCGCCGACGTCTCGCGCGTGCCGATCGGCCAGGTGGCGATCGTGCTGCTGGGCGGCATCGGCGCCTTCGCCGCGCTGCTGTGGTGGGTCAAGCCATGGCTCGGGCTCGAGGCCCCCGCCTTCACCTCGGTCTTCCAGGGCGCGCTGCGCTTCAACACCTATGTCGGCGTCGCCGGTGCCGCGGCGCTGCACGGCCAGCCCGGCGCCACGGTGGCCGCGGTGGCGGTCGCCCTGATGGTACCGACCATCAACGTGCTGTGCGTGGCCAGCTTCATCGCCGCCGGCACCCTGGGCCCTTCCAGCCTGTCGAAGAGCCTCGCCGCCCTGACCCGCAACCCGCTGATCCTCGCCTGCGTGGCCGGCATTGCGCTCAACCTGAGCGGCATCGGCCTGCCGGGCTGGAGCGAGCGCGCGGTGTCGCTGCTGGGCCGGGCCGCCCTGCCCCTGGGCCTGGTCGCCGTCGGCGTGGCCCTGCGCCCGCGGGCGCTGCTGCGCCTGGACCGCGGCGTGTGGAGCGCCAACCTGGTCAAGCTGGCGCTGATGCCGGCGGTGGTGCTGGCCCTGGGCGCACTGGTCGGCCTCGACCCGGTGAGCCGCGATGTCACGCTGCTGTTCGCCGCCCTGCCCACCGCGACCTCGGCCTACATCCTCGCCCGCCAGCTGGGCGGCGACGCCGAGCTGATGGCCGCGCTGATCACCGGCCAGACCCTGCTGGCGATGCTCAGCCTGCCGCTGTGGCTGAGTCTGGCGGGCGGCTGACCGTCCACCGGCCGAAGTTGAAAATGATTCTCGAATGCCTTGACGATATAAATGAGAATCACTATTATCCACCTCGTGGTGCTCGCCAGGCACCACACAACCATCGCAGCGACCGTCAGGTTCCTGCCATGGTTATCTCCTCATCAGCTAGTCACGGTCTTGCGGCGGCTCCATCGAGCCGCCGCCTTTCTGTGTGCCTCGGGGAGACCGGGAAGGGAAGGCGCGGCGCGAGGCTCAGCCGTCGTGGCGCTCGAAGATCAGGTCGAAGACGCCATGGCCGAGTCTCTCGCCGCGGCGTTCGAACTTGGTCAGCGGACGGAAGGCCGGGCGCGGCACGTAGACGCCCTCGCTCGCGGTGTTGCGCCAGCCCGGGGCCGCGGCCATCACCTCGGCCATGTGCTCGGCGTAGGGCTCCCAGTCGGTAGCCATGTGCAGCCAGCCGCCGGGCTTGAGCCGCGAGCGCACCAGCGCGACGAACGCCGGCTGCACGATGCGCCGCTTGTGGTGCTTCTTCTTCGGCCAGGGATCGGGGAAGAACAGCTGCACGCCGTCGAGGCCGGCTTCCGGCAGGCAGTGACGAAGCACTTCCAGGGCATCCTCGCGGTAGACACGCAGGTTGGCGAGACCGCGCTTGTCGGCCTCGTCGAGCAGCTTGCCCACCCCGGGGGCGTGGACCTCGATGCCGATGAAGTCGGTGTCGGGGTGCGTCTCGGCCTGCTCGACCAACGAGCCGCCCATGCCGAAGCCGATCTCCACCACACGGGGCGCGCGGCGTCCGAACAGGGCGTCGAGATCCTGCCGGCCATCGGCCAGGCGAAGCCCCAGCCGCGGCCAGACCTCCTCGAGCCCGCGACTCTGGGCGGCGGTCATGCGCCCGGCGCGCAGCACGTAACTTTTCACGCCGCGATGTGGACGGGATTCACTGGACTGGGGGGTATCGACGCTCACGCTGGAGTCACTCATGCTCGTTGAAGGATCACTCGTTGATAAGGCCCTGGGTCGGCGAGGACGCCTGGGCATAGGCGCGCCGCGGCATGCGCTCGGCCAGGAACGCCTCGCGTCCGGCCTCGATCGCCTTGCGCATGGCACCGGCCATCACCACCGGATGGCGGGCATGGGCGATCGCCGAGTTCATCAGCACCCCGGCGCAGCCCATCTCCATCGCCAGCGCCGCATCGGAGGCGGTGCCGATGCCGGCATCGACCAGCACCGGCACCGTGGCGTTCTCGAGGATCAGCCGCAGGCTGGCCGGGTTGAGCAGGCCGTGACCGGAGCCGATCAGCGAGCCCAGCGGCATCACCGCCTTGCAGCCGCGATTCTCGAGCTCCCTGGCGACGATCGGGTCGTCGCTGGTGTAGACCATCACGTCGAAGCCGTCGCGGACCAGCTCGTCGGCCGCCTTGAGCGTCTCGACCACGTTGGGGTACAGCGTCCTGTCGTCGCCGAGCACCTCGAGCTTGACCAGGTTGTGGCCGTCGAGCAGCTCGCGCGCCAGCTTGCAGGTGCGCACGGCGTCGCTGGCGGTGTAGCAGCCGGCGGTGTTGGGCAGCAGCGTGTAGCGTTCGGGGGAGACGGCATCGAGCAGGTTGGGCGCGTCGGCATCCTGGCCGAGATTGGTGCGGCGCACCGCGAAGGTGACGATCTCGGCGCCGCTGGCGGCCACGGCGGCGGCGGTTTCCTCGAGATCGCGATACTTGCCGGTGCCGACCAGCAGCCGCGAGGTGAATTCGCGGCCGGCGACGTGCCACGGCTGGTCCAGTTGGGGGTCGGTCATGACAACTCCTGGGCTGTTCGAAAAACGGACCGCGTCAGGCCCGGCTGGCCTGCGCAGGACAGGGTGGACGACACGGCTCAACCGCCGCCGATGGCATGCACCACCTCGACCCGGTCGCCCTCGGCCAGGCGCGTGGCCGCATGCTGACTGCGCGGGACGATCTGCTCGTTGACCTCGACGGCGATGCGCCGCCCGGCCAGCCCCAGGGTATCGATCAGGTCAGTGATGGTCGGCTGACCAGCGAGATCATGCCGCTCGCCGTTGAGCTGAATCTGCATGGCTGTCCCTCGGGTAGCGTCGAACGAAAAACGGCCCGTCGGGATCGACGGGCCGTCATTTTAACGCCAAAGAGCGACTCAGACACCCTTGGGCGGCCAGACATCGGCGTCGACCTGATCGGGGCGCTTGAGCACCTTGGGATCGAACACCGGCTCGCTGACGCCGCTGTTGCGCTGGCGCTCATAGTCCTGCAGCACGCGGATGGCGATCGGTGACATGATCAGGATGGCGAACAGGTTGGTGGTGGCCATCAGGCCCATCGCCAGATCGGCGAAGTGCCAGACGAACTCCAGCTTGGCCATGGCCCCGACCAGGGTCATCCCCAGCACCGCCCAGCGCAGCACATGCACCGCCTTCCGGGCATGATGACGGAACAGGTACTCGATGTTGATCGCCGCATAGGAGAAGTTGGCGATGATCGAGGTGAAGGCGAACAGCAGGATGGCGATGGCGATGAACACCTCGCCGAAGGTGCCCAGGTGGTCGACCATGGCGTCCTGGGTCAGCTTGATGCCCTCGATCGACTGGCCGGCATGGCTGGCCAGCATGTCCTGATAGACGCCGGAGAGCAGGATCGCCACCGCGGTGCAGCTGCAGATCACCAGGGTATCGACGAACACCCCGAACGACTGCACCAGCCCCTGGGCCGCCGGGTGCTTGACCGTGGCCTGGGCGGCGGCGTTGGGCGCCGAGCCCATGCCCGCCTCGTTGGAGAACAGCCCGCGCTTGATGCCGTTCTCCATCGCCGCCTTGATCGCGTAGCCGGCGGCGCCACCGACCGCCGGGCCGAAGCCGAAGGCGCTCTTGACGATCAGCGCCAGCATCGCCGGCACGGCACTGATGTTGGCGAACAGGATCCACAGCGCCACCAGCAGGTAGGCGATCGCCATGAAGGGCACGATCCACTCGGCGGTGCGCGCTACCGACTTCAGGCCACCGAAGATGACCAGCGCCACCACCGCCACCAGCACGATGCCGGACAGCCAGTGCGGAATGCCGAACGCGCCGTTCATGCCCTGGGCGATGGTGTTGGACTGCGCGGCGTTGAACGCCAGCCCGTAGGCGACCAGCAGGAAGATCGCGAACAGCGAGCCCAGCCAGCGCCAGCCCAGGCAGCGCTCGATGTAGTAGGCCGGCCCGCCGCGGAACACGCCATCCTCGTTGCGATGCTTGTAGGTCTGGGCAAGCGTCGACTCGACGAACGAGGTGGCGAAGCCGACCAGGGCGGTGATCCACATCCAGAAGATCGCCCCCGGGCCGCCGACCCACAGCGCGATCGCCACGCCGGCCAGGTTGCCGGTGCCCACGCGCGCCGCCAGCGAGGTGGCGAATGCCTGAAAGCCGCTGACGCCCTCGCCGGCGCCACGGGCGGTAACGGTAACCTTGGCCATGTGACCGAAGAGACGAAACTGCATGCCGCGGGTCATCACCGTGAACAGGACCCCCGCCCCCAGCAGCAGGTAAACCAGTATGTAACTCCATATGAAATCACTGACGGGCGTCATGACCGCGTACAGGCCGTCGCGCAGGGGCGCGACGAGCGAGGCGAGGGATTCCATGGCATCATTCTCCTGTAGTGTTGTCTGCCGCATTCTGGATCGCGGCCGGCAGCGAATTGTCGTCAGTGGCTGCCGGCAACGGGCCGGCATCATAGCGGCCGGCGCGGGATAACGAAACATGAACGCCGACAGCCGCTTACTGCCTCCCCGTCTCAGGGTAGCCATACAGGAGCCGCTCATCATGCGTTATCGCGCCGCCTGGATCACCGTCGCCCTCAGTGGTTTCCTCATGGTCGCCGCCGGGGCCTTCGGCGCCCACGGGCTGCGGGATCATGTCACGCCGCGCCTGTTCGACACCTTCGAGACCGGCGTGCGCTATCAGGCCTGGCACACCCTGGCGATGCTGGCGGTACTGGTCTGGCGGGCACATACGCCGCAACCCGGCCAGGGCTGGGCGCTCAAGCTATGGGGAGCCGGTATCGTGCTGTTTTCCGGCTCGCTGTATCTGCTGGTACTGACCGGCACGCCGATGCTGGGAGTCATCACGCCGGTCGGCGGCGTGCTGCTGATGGCGGGCTGGCTGGCGCTGGCGGCGAGCGCCTGGCGGGCCCGTGCGCCGTCATCCTGAAGGGGAGGTCTGCCGGGACGTGCCGCTCAGTCGTCGTCCTCGTCGCGATCCGGCAGCACATAGGTCGCGGTGACGATCGCCACCGGTGCGTCGTCACCGGCGGAGAACAGCTCCACCTCGCCCACCGCCAGGCGGCTGCCCAGTTTGACCAGCCGGGCATTGGCGATCAGGTCGCGGTCGCCGCGGGCGCGGCGCAGGAAATGGCAGTTGAGGTCGCTGGTCACCGCCATCGCCTCCGGCCCGATCTGGGCCAGGATCGCCACGTAGAGACAGACATCCGCCAGCGCCATCATGCTCGGCCCCGAGACGCAGGCGCCGGGGCGCAGGTGCTCGTCCTCGATGGCCAGGCTCATGGTCGCGCGCATGTCGTCGACCCCCTCGATGGTGCCCTGACGAAAGGGGAAGACTTCGTCGAGAAACTCCTCGATGGCGGCGGCGGTCATCACGGTCATTGGGGGTCTCCTGGCGCAGGGCTCGGCGTGTCACTGCGCCCAAGATAGCGCAACGCAACCCGGCCGCACAGGGCACAGGCCGCGAGCCGAGGCGCCCAGCGTCAATCCGCCCGCCGGCCGGGCCCGTTACCCTCCCCCGGAAACGGCACCGCCCCCTGCCGTTCATGGCAGGGGGCGGCTTGTGGGGCAGGACACGCCCGGCCGGTCAGCCGGGGCAGGCCAGGGTCACCCCTTGGCCTTGTGCACCGCCCGCCAGTGATGCAGCAGCGGCTCGGTGTAGCCCGCCGGCTGCTCGCGGCCCTTGAAGATCAGGTCCGAGGCAGCCTGGAAGGCGCTGGAGTCGGCCAGGTGCGAGGTCATCGGCGTGTAGGTCGGGTCGCCGGCGTTCTGGTCGTCGACCACCTTCGCCATGCGCTCGAGGGTCTCCCTGACCTGCTCTCGGCTTACGATGCCGTGGTACAGCCAGTTGGCGATGTGCTGGCTGGAGATGCGCAGCGTGGCGCGGTCTTCCATCAGCCCCACGTCGTGGATGTCGGGCACCTTGGAGCAGCCCACGCCGTGCTCGACCCAGCGCACCACGTAGCCGAGGATGCCCTGGCAGTTGTTGTCGAGCTCCTGCTGGATCTCGTCGGCCGACCAGTCGGGGGTCTCGACCACCGGCACGGTGAGCAGGTCGTCCAGGTAGTCGGTGGCCGGGCGCGACTCGAGGTCCTGCTGCACGGCGGCGACGTCGACCTGGTGGTAGTGCAGGGCGTGGAGCACCGCGGCGGTGGGCGAGGGCACCCAGGCGGTGTTGGCGCCGGCCTTCGGGTGGCCGATCTTCTGCACCAGCATGTCGGCCATCAGGTCGGGCATCGCCCACATGCCCTTGCCGATCTGGGCGCGACCGCGCAGGCCGCAGGCCAGGCCGACCTGGACGTTGTTGGCCTCGTAGGCCTGGATCCACGGGGCGCTCTTCATGTCACCCTTGCGGCGCATGGGCCCGGCTTCCATGGCGGTGTGCATCTCGTCGCCGGTACGGTCGAGGAAGCCGGTGTTGATGAACACCACCCGCGAGGCGGCTTCCGCGATGCACGCCTTGAGGTTGACGCTGGTGCGCCGTTCCTCGTCCATGATGCCCATCTTGAGGGTATCGCGCTCCAGGCCCAGCACGTCCTCGATACGCGTGAACAGGGTGTTGGCGAAGGCGACCTCGGCCGGGCCGTGCATCTTGGGCTTGACGATGTACACCGAGCCGGTGCGGCTGTTGCGCGGCTCATTCTCGCCCTTGTTGAGGTCGTGGATGGCGATCAGGCCGGTGAGCACGCCGTCGAGGAGGCCCTCGGGGATCTCGTTGCCCGCCTCGTCGAGCACCGCCGGGGTGGTCATCAGGTGGCCGACGTTGCGCACGAACAGCAGCGAGCGCCCGGGCAGGCGCAGGCTGCCGCCGTCGGGGGCGGTGTAGTCGCGATCCGGGTTGAGACGACGGGTGACGGTCCTGTCGCCCTTGGCGAAGGACTCGGCGAGATCGCCCTTCATCAGCCCCAGCCAGTTGCGGTAGACGCCGACCTTGTCCTCGGCGTCGACGGCGGCCACCGAGTCCTCGCAGTCCATGATGGTGGTCACCGCGGCCTCGACGAGCAGGTCCTTGACGTGGGCCGGGTCGGTCTTGCCGATGGGGTGGCTGGCGTCGATCTGGATTTCCAGGTGCAGGCCGTGGTGGGCGAGCAGCACCGCCTCGGGGGCGGCGGCGTCGCCGCGGTAGCCGACCAGCTGGTCGGGCCGCGCCAGGCCGGTCTCGCGACCGTTGTCACGCGTGACCACCAGCTTGCCGTCGCGGATCGCATAGCCGGTGGCCTCGGTGTGGGACCCCTCGGCGAGCGGCGCGGCTTCGTCGAGCACCTCGCGGGCGTAGGCGATGACCTTCTCGCCGCGCTTCGGGTTGTAGCTCGTGCCCTTCTCGGCGCCGTCGGTCTCGGGGATCGCGTCGCTGCCGTAGAGGGCATCGTAGAGGCTGCCCCAGCGGGCATTGGCGGCGTTGAGCGCATAGCGGGCATTGTTGACCGGCACCACCAGCTGCGGGCCGGCCTGCACGGCGATCTCGGTGTCGACGTTGCGGGTGGTGACCTGCACCTCGCCCGGCTCGTCGGCGAGATAGCCCTGCTCGCGCAGGAACGCCTGGTAGGCAGTCATGTCGCGCACCGGGCCGGGATGGGCCTGGTGCCAGGCGTCGAGCTCGCCCTGCAGGCGATCGCGCTCGACGAGCAGTGCACGGTTGGTGGGCGCGAGGTCGTGAACCAGGGCATCGACGCCGGCCCAGAAGGCCTCGGGGTCGACACCGGTGCCGGGCAGGGCCTCGTCGGTGATGAAGCGGTCGAGTTCGGCGGCCACCTGCAGGCGGTGGCGGGTAACGCGGTCGGTCATGGAAGGATGTCCTCTCGCTGCGCTGTCGCATCGGCGTTCGAGCGCCGATTCGGTATTCATTATGGCAAAAGCAGTTATGGAAACGTCTTCCATATATTAACCGAAAGCGGGGTCACTGTGGATACCGCTCGACTAAGGGCTAAGAGCCCGTACCGCGCCGACGCCGCCATCATGCGCATCACGGGGATTGACCGGCGACAGACGACCTGCTCTCGTTCACAATCGGTACAAGCATGGAAGCGAACCTGGGAGATGCCATGACCGATTTCGCGCCGTTACAGGCGCTGGGACCGCTGGCCGTGGTCGATGCGCCGCGCGCCGAGGCGCTGGAGGAGTACCTGGCCCACTACCGACTGGCTCCCCTGCTGTCGGAGGGAGTCGAGCTGTACGCCGGTTTCGTGGATGCCGAGCGCTACCGGCTGTGGGCCCAGGTCTGGTGTCCCGGCGAGCCCTGCGGCACGGCCTTCGTGGTCCACGGCTACTTCGACCATCTGGGGCTCTACCGCCACCTGCTGGAGCGCCTGCTCGACCGGGGCTGGCGCGTGGTGCTGTGGGACCTGCCCGGTCACGGCCTGTCGAGCGGCCCCCGCGCCACCATCGACGACTTCGAGGAGTACGGCGCCTGCCTGCACGCGCTCCAGCGCCACCTCACCCGGCGCACGCTCGCCCCCGGCCCCTGGGTGGGGATCGGCCAGAGCACCGGCGCGGCGATTCTCGCCACCGACGCCCTGGGACGCGGCACCACGGCCCCCTGGGAGGCCCTGGTGCTGCTCGCACCGCTGGTCCGCCCCTGGGGGTGGCCGCAGTCGAGCTGGCTGCATCGCCTGGCCAGCCCCTTCATAAGCTCGATTCCACGGCGCTACCAGCCCAACTCCAACGACGCCGAGTTCGCCGCCTTCCTGCGCGAGCACGACCCGCTGCAACCGGATCGCCTGACCCTGACCTGGGTGACGGCGATGCGCCGCTGGATGGCCCACATGCTGGCCCTGCCGGCCAGCGACCTGCCGGTGCTGATCCTGCAGGGCGAACAGGACCTGACCGTCGACTGGAGCTGGAACCTCGAGGTGCTGACCCGCAAGTTCCCCCGCGCCCGGGTCCATCGCCACCCCGAGGCGCGTCACCATCTGGTCAACGAGAGCCCGCCGATCCGCGACACCCTGTTCGATGAGCTCGACCAGTTTCTCGACGGCGTCATCGAACCGGCCGACCAGCCCTCGGTGACGCCGTGAAACGCACGCTCTGCAGCCTCTGCCTCGCCCTGCTGCTGGCCGCCTGTGCCGGCGCCCCGCCCTCGAGCACCACGCCCGAGCGCCGAGCCCTGCAGGGGCTGAGCCAGCGCGCCGCCGAGGCCGCCATGACCGCCCCCCACTGGGCGATCCCGGCCGAGGAACGCGTCCTGCTGCTGGCCCCGCCCCGGGTCGATGCCGACCTGCCCATCGCCACCGACACCTTCCGCGAGGCGCTCACCCGCGCCCTGCTCGGCCGCAACGGCGGCCCCCAGGTCCTCAACTGGACGCCCACGGTGAACGAGTCCGCGGCCCCCGACAACCAGTGGATCCTGGAAAGCCGGCTGCAGACCGAAGGCCCGATCCTCGCCCTCTCCGACCGCCGCCTGCTGCCCTACCGCCTGGAGCTGACGCTGCGCCGCCCGGGCAGTGACGCGCCGCGCTGGCGCTACCATATCGACGGTGCGCTGGATGCCTCAGCGCTGTAATCGCCCCATCCCGCGTTTTGCGGCACCCGGCATCGCGCGCCACAATGACCGGCCAGCCTCACCCGAGCAAGGAGTCGTCAGTCATGCCCCGCTACGCCCGTCACCTCTATCGTGAAGGCCCCGCCAACCCCTTCCCCGGCCTCAAGGCCCTGGAACGCAAGCTGGGGCGTTCGATTCCGCACCGACTGGGCTCCAACGAAGGGCTCGACATGCCGCATCACGCCCTGAAGGCGCGTTTCGGCGAGGCCGTGGCCGAGCTGGCGCGCAGCTACGGCGATGCCGAGGCGCTGGGCGTGCGCCGCCGCCTGGCCGAGGCCGTGGACACCCCGGTCGAGGCGTTGCTGGTGGACGCCGGCGCCGACAGCCTGCTGGCCCTGGCGCTGCGCGCCACCTGCGAGCCCGGCGACACGGTGATCACCAGCGCCGGTACCTACCCGACCTTTCGCTACTTCGCCGCCGGCCAGGGCTGCCGGGTGGTCGAGGTCGACTACCGCCGCGCCCCGGGCCGGCTGGCGCCCGACCTCGCCGCCCTGGCGGAACACGCCCACCAGCATCACGCCCGGCTGGTCTATCTGGCCAACCCGGACAACCCCAGCGGCCACTGCCACGACGACGAGGCCGTGCAGGCGCTGCGCGACGCCCTGCCGGCGGAGTGCACCCTGCTGCTCGACGAGGCCTATCACGACTTCCGCGGCGATGCCGACGCGCCCGCCGCCGGCGCCGTGTGGCCCGGGGTGATCCGCGTGCGGACCTTCTCCAAGGCCCACGGCCTGGCGGGGCTGCGCATCGGCTACGCGATCGCCGACCCGGGAACGCTGGCCATGCTGCACAAGGTGCGCATCCATTACGCCGTCTCCTCGCTGGCGCTGGCCGCCGCGGAGACGGTACTCGATCACCCCGGCGAGACCCGCGAGCACGTCGAGGCGGTGGTCCGGCGCCGCGAGCAGCTCGCCGAACGGCTGCGCGGTCTGGGTGCCGAGGTGCCGCCGAGCGACACCAACTTCATCGCCGTATGCCTGCCCGATGCCGAGACCGCCGAGCGCGTGCACGGCGAGCTGCTCGCCGCGGGCGTGCTGATTCACCGCCCCGCGCACCCGGCGCTGGGCGACGTGCTGCGCATCAGCACCCTGGCCGACGCCCTGCCCGAGGGCCGCCTGGCGGCGCTGGAGGCCGTGCTGCCCGGGCGCTGAGGGCCCGCCCCGGTCACTCGGGCGAAGCGGCGTTCTGTCGGGGCCTCCGTGACCCGGATGGCCTGGCGTTCAGGCCGAGGATTCGCCGCCGCCGCGCAGCCGGTCGAGCTGGCGATAGCCGATCGCCTCCATCAGCTGGGGGCGCCCGGGATGCGGTACACCGGCCAGGTCGGCGAGCGTCAGCGCCACCCGCAGCACGCGATGATAGGCCCGTGCCGAGAGCTTGAGCCGGGTCAGCACCTCGGCCAGCCAGACCCGTTCGGCCTCCGGCAGGGCACAGGCGGCCTCCAGCGCGGCTCCGGGCAGCCGGGCATTGAGATGCCCCCGTGCCAGCTGCCGCTCGCGGGCGGCGAGCACCCGCTCGCGTACCGTGGCCGAACTCTCGCCCCGGGTGTCGCGGGTCAGCTGGTCGGGCGGCAGGGCCGGCACCTCGACCTGCAGGTCGATGCGATCGAGCAGCGGCCCGGATAGCCGCGACTGGTAGCGCTGGATCTGCGCCGGGGTGCATACGCAGGCCTGGCGCGGGTCGCCCAGGTGCCCGCAGGGGCAGGGATTCATGGCCGCGACCAGCTGAAAACGCGCCGGGAAGCGGCGCTGGCGGCTGGCCCGGGCGATGTGGATCTCGCCGGACTCCAGCGGCTCGCGCATCACCTCCAGCACGCCGCGGTCGAACTGCGGCAGCTCGTCGAGAAACAGCACCCCGTGGTGGGCCAGCGAAATCTCGCCGGGCCGCGGCCGCGAACCGCCGCCCACCAGCGCCGCGCCGCTGGCGGTGTGGTGCGGCGAGCGGAAGGGACGCTGCCCCCACTGCGCCAGCAGGTCGAGCCCGCAGACCGAGCGCACCGAGGCCACCTCGAGCGCCTCGTCCGCCGACAGCGGCGGCAGGATGCCCGGCAGGCGGCTGGCGAGCATGGTCTTGCCGGTGCCCGGCGGACCGGCAAACAACAGGTTGTGCCCGCCCGCCGCCGCCACCTCCAGCGCGCGGCGCGCCTGATGCTGGCCACGCACCTCGGCGAGATCCGCCAGCGGCGCCCGGGACGGGGTCGGTGCCGTGAGGGTGTGGGCCGGCAGCGTGGCCTGCCCCAGCAGGTGCGCGACCACCTCGCTCAGGTGCCCTGCCGCCTGCACCGTCAGCCCCTCGGCCAGCGCGGCCTCGTCGGCGTTGTCCTCGGGCAGCAGCAGGGTCCGCTCGGCACGGCGCGCCGCCAGGGCGGCGGGCAGCACGCCGGAGACCGGGCGCAGCCGCCCGTCGAGGGCCAGTTCGCCGAGGCACTCCACGGACTCGAGCGACGCGACGGGGATCTGCTCGGAGGCCGCCAGGATACCCAGCGCGATCGGCAGGTCGAAGCGGCCGCCCTCCTTGGGCAGGTCCGCCGGCGCCAGGTTGACGGTGATGCGCCGCGTGGTGGGAAAGTCGAACCCGGCATTGGTCAGGGCGCTGCGCACCCGCTCGCGGCTCTCGCGCACGGCGGTTTCCGGCAGGCCGACCAGCGTCATGCCCGGCAGGCCGTTGGCCAGGTGCACCTCGACCAGCACCTCCGGCGCCTCGAGCCCCAGCCCGGCGCGTGTATGAACGAGAGCGAGTGCCATGGGCGGCTCCTTGATCCGACGACGTGGCCGCGAGCCGGACCGGCAGTGCCCGGCTCGCTACTTAAGAATCTGTTGATTCAGCATTCATTGATACAGATCGGGCCGTCATCGGCAAGGGCGTGGCTCAACGCGACGCCGAGTCGTCGTCCGCGGGCCGGGGCTCATCCGCCGCGGCGGCCTCGCCGGTTCCGGCGGACTCGCGCTCCGACGTGGCGTCATCCGGCGCGGGAGCGGTCGCCGTCTCGCCGGCGGACACCGGGGCGGCGCTCTCGGCCGAGGGCGTCTCGGCGTCCAGCGACGCCTCCAGCGCGGCGACCTGCTTCTCGAGGGCCTCGACACGGGAACGGGTGCGCTGCAGCACGTCCATGAGGATGTCGAAGTCCTCGCGGGTCACCAGTTCCATGCGCTCGAAGGCACCGCGCATCACGTTGTGCACGTTGCGCTGGATATCCTCCGGCGCATGGGAAGCATCCTGCAGCCGCTCGCCGAGCTGCTGGGCGAGGCGGCTGATACGGTCGTTGGGGATCATGGGTCTCTCCTTCCAAGGGTGTCTCCAGCATACGCAACGCACCTTTCGCCTGCACCAGCCTGTGCCGCCCGCTTCCGGTCATGTCAGGGCGGGTCGCGAGCGCTCGACGCCACGTGCGCCAGGGTGATGCGCCGGTCGTCACCACCGGCACCAGAATGGTGCGCTGCGTTGCAGCATGTCATCCCGATGCGCCTCTAAATCGGTGGCGAAAACAATTCATCTCACTGTTTTCAATCAACAAAAACAAAGGTGGCACATCCTTCGCGTTATCGCTTTCAGGCGCCAGCCGACCACAAGGAGACGCAAGGGATGAAACTCATCACCGCCATTATAAAACCCTTCAAGCTCGACGATGTGCGCGAGTCCCTGGCCGACAACGGGGTGCAGGGCATCACCGTCACCGAGGTGAAGGGCTTCGGTCGCCAGAAGGGGCATACGGAGCTGTATCGCGGCGCCGAGTATGTCGTGGACTTCCTGCCCAAGGTGAAGATCGAGATCGCCCTCGACGACGACCGGGTGGACAGCGTGCTCGAGGCCATCCGAGCCGCCGCCAACAGCGGCAAGATCGGCGACGGCAAGCTGTTCGTCACGCCGCTGGAGGACGTGATCCGGATTCGTACCGGCGAACGGGGCCCCGACGCCGTCTGAGACGCAGGACAAGGAGACAACAACGATGACAGAGCTCAACTACGCGCTCGATACCTTCTACTTCCTCATCTGCGGGGTGCTGGTCATGTGGATGGCCGCCGGCTTCGCGATGCTGGAGGCTGGCCTGGTACGCTCGAAGAACACCGCGGAGATCCTCACCAAGAACGTCGTGCTGTTCGCCATCGCCTGCACCATGTACCTGCTCGTGGGCTACTACCTGATGTACTCGAGCGATGCCGGCGGTTTTTTGCCCAACCTCGGCGTGCTGCTGGGCAACGAGCACGGTGTGGACGCGGTGCTGGCCGGCGGTGACGACGCCCCCTACTATTCCGCCCGCGCCGACTTCTTCTTCCAGGTGGTCTTCGTGGCGACCGCCATGTCGATCGTCTCCGGCGCCGTGGCCGAACGCATGAAGCTGTGGGCCTTCCTGGCCTTCGCGGTGGTGATGACCGCCGTCATCTACCCGGTCGAGGGCTACTGGACCTGGGGCGGCGGCTGGCTGAACGAGCTGGGCTACTCCGACTATGCCGGTTCCGGCATCGTGCACCTCGCCGGGGCCGCCGCGGCGCTGGCCGGGGTGCTGGTACTCGGCCCGCGCAAGGGCAAGTACGGCAAGAACGGCGCCATCTTCGCCATTCCCGGCGCCAACATGCCGCTGGCCACGCTCGGCACCTTCATCCTGTGGATGGGCTGGTTCGGCTTCAACGGCGGCTCCGAGCTGAAGCTCTCCGACGTGACCTCGGCGAACCACATGGCGCAGGTACTGGTCAACACCAATGCCGCGGCGGCAGGCGGCGTGATCGCCGCGCTGATCCTGGCCAAGCTCTGGTTCCGCAAGGCGGACCTGACCATGGCGCTCAACGGGGCGATCGCCGGCCTGGTGGCCATCACCGCCGACCCGCTCTCCCCCACCGCCCTGGGCGCGACGCTGATCGGTGCCATCGGCGGCCTGCTGGTGGTGGCCTCGATCGTGACCCTCGACAAGCTGCGCATCGATGACCCGGTGGGCGCGATCTCCGCCCACGGCGTGGCCGGCATCTGGGGCGTGATGGCGGTGCCGCTGTCCAACGGCGAGGCGACCTTCGGCGCCCAGCTGATCGGGGTGATCGGCATCTTCGCCTGGGTGTTCCTCGCCAGCCTGGTGGTATGGCTGATCCTCAAGGCAGTCATGGGCATCCGGGTCAGCGAGGAAGAAGAATACGAAGGGGTCGACCTGGCCGAGTGCGGGCTGGAGGCCTATCCGGAGTTTACCGTCGGCGGCAACCAGTAACGCCGCCGACACACCGAGTGAGCTGGCGTGCTCCACCTGGCCCCCTTCGGGGGGTCTTTTTTATTCGCCCAACGAGCGGTGTATGCTTTAGGGCAACAATACCGACGCAATCCGGGGCCGGCCTCCGCGTGCCGGCCCCGCCCCAAGGCGAGGAGTCAAGACGATGAAACTGGTGACAGCCATCATCAAGCCGTTCAAGCTGGACGATGTCCGCGAGTCGCTCTCCGAGATCGGCGTGCAGGGCATTACCGTGACCGAGGTCAAGGGCTTTGGTCGCCAGAAGGGCCACACCGAGCTGTATCGGGGCGCCGAATACGTCGTCGACTTCCTGCCCAAGGTCAAGCTCGAGGTCGCCGTCGACGACAGCATGACCGAACAGGTCATCGAGGCGATCACCAGCGTCTCCAACACCGGCAAGATCGGCGACGGCAAGATCTTCGTCTCGCCGCTGGAGCAGGTGATTCGCATCCGCACGGGCGAGACGGGCAAGGACGCGGTCTGAGTTCGGCCTGAAAACTGGCTACGCTCGGCCATACGGCGTTAAAAATCAGCTCAAAATGCTCATTTACTCCGCGTAAACTCCGCTTTTTCGCTGATTTTTGCCTTGTCTGGCCATCGCTCGCCGACTTTTCAGACCAAACTGCCGCTCGCATCCATCCCGAACAACAACGCCCCCATGACCTTGTCATGGGGGCGTTCTTTATTTCCGTGTCGCGCTTGTGGCTTACCGCTCCCGGCGAAGCCGGGGCTTACTTCTCGACGAAGGCGCGCTCGATCACGTAGTCGCCCGGCTCGCCCATGCGCGGCGAGATCTTGAAGCCCAGGTCGTCGAGCAGCGCACTGGTCTCGTCGAGCATCGCCGGGCTGCCGCAGATCATGGCACGGTCCTGCTTGGGATCGAGCGCCGGCAGGCCGGTGTCCTCGAACAGCTTGCCGCTGCGGATGTGGTCGGTCAGGCGGCCCATGGTGCGGAAGTCCTCGCGGGTCACGGTCGGGTAGTAGACCAGCTTCTCGCTGATCTCCTCGCCCAGGTACTCGTGGGCCGGCAGCTCCTGCTCGATGAAGTCGGCATAGGCCAGTTCGCTGACGGTGCGCACGCCGTGGATCAGCACGATCTTCTCGAAGCGCTCGTAGACCTCCGGATCCTGGATCAGGCTCATGAACGGCGCCAGGCCGGTGCCGGTGGACAGCAGGTAGAGGTTGCGGCCCGGCAGCAGGTCGTCGGTGACCAGGGTGCCGGTGGGCTTGCGGCTGACCATGATCTGGTCGCCGACCTTGAGATGCTGCAGGCGCGAGGTCAGCGGGCCGTCGGGCACCTTGATGCTGAAGAACTCGAGATGATCCTCGTAGTTGGGGCTGGCGATGGAGTAGGCGCGCACCAGCGGCTTGCCCTCGACCTCCAGGCCGATCATCACGAACTGGCCGTTCTTGAAGCGCAGGCTGCGCTCCCGGGTCGTGCGGAAGCTGAACAGGGTATCGTTCCAGTGGTGGACACTCAGCACTTCTTCCAGGGCGTACTTGCTCATCAGGGCCTCTCAATATATTCCAAAAAAGAATAATGCAGCGGATTTTAACTTTCCCATAATTCTAAGACCCCGGCCGATATCTGTTAAATGGGTTGTCTGGATAACCCTTATCGGTAATCTTGATAAGCAAGCCGCCACGAGTCCGCCCATGCGCTACACCCTTCGCCAGCTCGAGGTCTTCGTCGCCGTCGCCCAGCAGCAGAGCGTCTCGCACGCCGCCCGCGAGCTGGCGCTCTCGCAGTCCGCCGCCAGCACGGCACTGGCCGAACTGGAACGCCAGTTCGACTGCCGGCTGTTCGATCGCATCGGCCGCCGGCTCAAGCTCAACGCCCTGGGCTTCCAGCTGCTGCCCAAGGCGGTGGCCCTGCTCGACCGCGGCGAGGAGATCGAGGAACTGCTGCGCGGCCAGCGCGGCATCGGTTCGCTGGACGTCGGCGCCACCCTGACCATCGGCAACTACCTGGCCACCCTGCTGATCAGCGACTTCATGCAGCGCCACCCCGGCAGCCGGGTACGCCTGCACGTGCGCAACACCGCCTCGATCGTCGAGCGCATCATCCAGCACGAACTGGATCTGGGGCTGATCGAGGGCAACTGCCAGCACGAGGACGTGGTGCTGCAGCCCTGGGTGGAGGACGAGCTGACGGTGTTCTGCGCCCCGCACCATCCGCTGGCCGGCGCCGGCGACGTGGGCCTCGACCGGCTGCTGCGGGAGGCCTGGATCATGCGCGAACAGGGCTCGGGGACCCGCCTGACCCTGGAGCAGGCCACCCGCCACCGCCGCGGGCGCTTCAACATCCGCCTCGAGCTGGAGCACACCGAAGGCATCAAGCGGGCGGTGGAATCGGGGCTGGGCATCGGCTGCGTCTCCAACCTGGCCCTGCGCGACGCCTTTCGGCGCGGCAGCCTGGTGCCGGTCGCCACGCCGGCGCTCGACCTGCGCCGCCAGTTCGCCTTCATCTGGCACCGTCACAAGTACCTGAGCACCGGCATGCGGGAGTTCCTGCGCCTGTGCCAGCAGATGACCGAAGGCGTCAGCCGCAGCGACGAGATCGAGCTGCCCAGCGTGCCCTGAGCCGGCCAGGCCCAGGAAAGTCACGCTCACCCCTTCAGAAACAGCGTTTTTCCCGCCCCGCCAGGATGAGCCCTGCCCCTCGCGTCGAGCTCACGACGCCCCTGATTTCCGGCGTTTTACTGCAACGCAAAATCAGCCTGGCGATGGGTCAATGTCAGGTTGGGCGCCCTCGCCGGCCCTCGTATCCTGACATGAGGATTTAACGCTTTGTAACGCGTTTGTCAGCCCGCTAACGCCGAACGCATCACTCGCCGGTTCAGGCGCAGGTACGAAAACAGGCGGCCGGGCACGGGATCTTCAGGCAACAGTGTGGGGGCGTGCGATGAACAAGCGGTCGATGACCTTGGGGACACTGGTCTGTCTGTCGGGGCTGCTCGGTGCACCCGCCGCCCTGGCCCAGAGCGGCAGCACGGATGCCCAGCGCGAGGCCTGGGTGGTCAAGGCCCGCCAGGGCGAGCGCGATGCGGCGATCGACGGCCTCAAGGCGCTCTACGCGCGCACCGGCGACACGCGGGTCCTCGACGACCTGATCGCGCTGCTGGTGCGCGCCGGCCGGCTCGAGGAGGCGCTGAACGCCTGCGGCCCCTGCCGGGCCGAGGACTACTCCGAGACCAGCCTGGTCGCCCTGGGCGGCGCGGCGCGCCAGCTCGGCCGCCCCGAGCGCGCCCAGGAGTTCTTCCGAGAGCTGACCCTGCGCGACCCCAACAACCCCCAGGGCTGGCTGGGGCTGGCGCTGACCCATACCGACCTGGGCAACGTCGAGTCGGCCGGCTGGGCACTGGCCCGCTACGAGGAGACCTTCGGCCGTACCGACGAGTACCTCGAGGCCCGCGCCTACCTGGCCGCGCGCACCGACAACACCCTCGGCGAGCTGCAGGCCCGCCAGCGTCTGGTCGAGCGCCAGCCCGAGAACGACCAGGAGGTCAAGGCCCTCTACCGGCTGGCCGTCACCCTCGGCGCCAGCGCCGCCGCCCAGCGGATGATGAGCGAGCATCCCGATGTCTTCACCGAGGCCGACCGGCTCTGGCTGCGCTACTACGATGCGGTCGCCAGCCTGCGCCTGGCCGACAGCACCGGCGACCTGAGCCATGCCGAGCAGGGCCTGGCGGGGCTGAACGCGGTCATCGCCGACGAGCGCTCCGCCCCCGGGCTGGTGCAGCGCGCCGAGTACGACAAGGTCGTCGCCCTGGCGACCCTGCGCCGCTTCCGCGACGCCGAGGCGCTGGCCGCCACGCTCGAGACCCGCTACGGCCCGCTGCCCAACTACGTGCAGGAAGCCCGGGCCGACGCCCTGAGCGGCCTGGGGCGCCCCGGCGAGGCGCGACGCCTCTACCAGTCGCTGGTGGCCTCCAACCCCGGCAAGGCCCGCGACGTCGATCACCCGCTCTATGAATCGCTGATCTACGCCTACGCCGACGCCCAGCAGTACGGCCGGGCCAACGACCTCCTCGAGCGCTGGAAGGCCGAGGAGCCGGCCACCCGCTGGGACTTCACCGGCACCCGGCGCATCGACAACCCCAACTTCGAGAAGGTGCGCTACCTGGAGGTCATGCTCACGGCCTGGCGCGGCGACGAGGACGGCGCCGAGGCGCAGCTCGACGACTACCTCGCCGAGGCCCCCGGCAGTGCCTCGCTGTGGCGCATCAAGGGCGACCTGTACCGCTGGCGCGGCTGGCCGCGCCAGGCGGAGCAGGCCTATCGCGAGGCCGCCGACCGCCGACCGCCGGACAGCCGCCAGGCGGCCGACTACGGCATTCTCGGCGCGCGCCTCGACCGCGGGCAGTGGCGTGACACGGTCGCCGCCATCAAGCAGGAAGTCGCGACTCGCCCGCCCAGCGTCGCGCTCGAGGGCCTCGAGCGCGACTGGCGCGAGCAGCGCGCCGGCAAGCTGTCGATCCAGGCCGAGCGGGGCGACACCCAGGGCAACGGCGTGCAGAGCTCCCGCGACTGGCGCTACGAGACCCGCCTCGATGCCCCGCGCAACGACGCCGGCTCGCGCTTCTTCGCCCAGCGCATCGGCATCTACGGCAAGTACAACGGCGACAATCTGTACGCCGCCTACGATGCCGCCGGCTACGAATTCAACCTCTACCCGGCGACGCTCTCCCTGGCGGTGGGCCAGGGCGCCCAGCTCAACGAGGACTGGCTGGCCTGGGGCCGCTTCAACTATGCCTTCTCGGACTTCTGGTCGATCAACGCCAGCGCCGAACTGAATACCGCCCAGACGCCGCTGCGCGCCCTCAACGACGACATTCAGGCCGACCGCTACAGCCTCGGCGTCAAGTACCGGCGCGACGAGAAGGGCGAGGGCGGCCTGGGCCTGGCCCTGACCGACTTCGACGACGGCAACCTGCGTCGCGAGGCCTTCGCCTACTGGGACGAGGACCTGATTCACCACGACGCCTGGCGGCTCAACGGCCAGCTTTTCGTCGGCGGCTCACAGAACGACACCCTCACGACCAGCTACTACAACCCCGCCAGCGACATCAGCACCAGCGGCCAACTCGCGCTGAGCTACCTGCTGCCGCTGGGCTACCGCAAGGGCTTCACCCAGACGCTGACCCTCGGCGGCGGCAACTACTGGCAGGAAAACTATGGCAGCAACGCCACCTGGCAGATCGGCTACGCCCACCAGTGGACGTTCGAACCCGACCTGCTCCTCAGCTACGGCATCGCCCGCCAGAAAGCCGTCTACGACGGCGACCCGGAATACGGCAACTTCATCACCGCCGGCATCGAATGGAGGTTCCTGTGAAAACGCGGCTGCTTGCTCTGCTGGCGCTGTGCCTGACCGTGGCACTCGCCGCCCCGGCCTTCGCCGGCCGCCAGCCCGGCGACCTGGCGGTGATCAGCTATCACGACATTGTCGATCTGGACCGCACCCCGAACCAGAAGCTCTACCCCCAGACGATCACCCGCAACAAGCTGATTCAGCACTTCAACCTGATCGCCGAACTGGGCTATCACCCGGTCAGCCTGCAGCAGGTGCTGGACGCCCGCGACGGCAAGCAGCCGCTACCGGACAAGGCCGTGCTGCTGACCTTCGACGACGGCTACCGCAGTTTCTACGATATCGTCTATCCGCTGCTCGAGCTCTACAACTACCCGGCGGTGGCCGCCATCGTCGGCAGCTGGCTGGACGTGCCCCCGGGCCGGCAGGTGCTGTACGGCAACGACCGCCTGCCACGCTCGCACTTCATGACCTGGGACCAGCTGCGCGAGATGGACGCCTCGGGCCGCGTGGAGATCGCCTCGCATACCTACGCCCTGCACTACGGGCTGGTGGGCAACCCCTTCGGCAACCAGCAGCCGGCCGCCGTGACCAGCGCCTGGACGACCCAGGGCTACGAGGATGCCGCCGCCTACCGCGCCCGCATCCGCGAGGACTTCCGCCGCTCCCAGGAACGCATGCGTCAGGAGCTCGGCCACCCGGCCCGGGCGATGGTCTGGCCCTACGGCGCCTACAGCGAAGCCACCCTGCAGATGGCCGCCGATGCGGGCATGCCGACCACCTTCAACCTGATCTCGCGCATGGACGACATCAACGAGGGCACCCGGGCCATGGGCCGCTACCTGGTGGATCAGGAGACCTCCCTTCAGTACCTGCAGGAGATCCTCGCCGGCAAGACCTGGGACCGCACGACCAAGCGCATCGTCCATGTCGACCTCGACTACGTCTACGACCCCGACCCCGCCCAGCAGGCGCGCAACCTCGACCGGCTGCTCGACCGCATCAAGGCCTACGGGGTGAGCACCGTCTACCTGCAGGCCTTCGCCGACGCCGACGGCAACGGCGTCGCCGAGGCGCTCTATTTCCCCAACCGCCACATGCCGGTCAAGGCCGACCTGTTCAACCGCGTCGCCTGGCAGCTGAAGAAACGCGCCGACGTCCAGGTCTATGCCTGGATGCCGGTGATGGCCTTCGACATGGGGCCGGGCTACCAGTACGTCAGCGACCTGCGGCTGGGCAAGCCCAACCCCCACAACTATCGCCGCCTGTCGCCCTACGTGGCGGAAAACCGCCGGATCATCGACGACATCTACGAGGATCTGGGCCTGTACACCAAGTTCGACGGCCTGCTGTTCCACGACGACGGTTTCTTCAGCGACTACGAGGACGCCGGCACCGCCGCGCTGGCCTGGTATCACCAGAAGTGGGGGCTGCCCCCCGGCGTCTCGCTGATCCGCCAGGACAAGGCGCTGATGGCCCGCTGGACCCAGCACAAGACACGCTTTCTGATCGACTTCACCCAGGAACTGGCCCGTGCCGCCGACCGCTACCGCCTGCACGACGAGCAGCGGCTGCGCACGGCCCGCAACGTCTACGCGCCGGTGGTCCTCGACCCCGAGAGCCGCGCCTGGTTCGCCCAGGATCTCGAGGCCTTCGCCGACGCCTACGACTACACCGCGGTGATGGCGATGCCCTACATGGAAGGCGCCCACGACGACGAGCTGTGGCTGCGCCGGCTGGCCCGCGACGCCCTGGCCAGGGTGCCGAGCGACAAGCTGGTCTTCGAGCTGCAGGCCACCGACTGGCGAGACAAGTCACCGGTGCCCAGCGACACGCTGGGACGCTGGATGCAGGTGATCCGCGAGGCCGGCGTGCGCAACTACGGTTACTACCCCGACGACTTCCTCAACAACCATCCGGACGCGGGCGTGCTGCGTCGCAACTTCTCGTTGACCGCCCGCCTGGGAGCCCGGCCATGACCTCCACGGAACTGCTCGAACTCCTGATCCTGTTCACCGTCGGCTATCCCAGCCTGATGGCGACCATCTGGATCTCCGGCGGCCTCTACTACTACTTCCACTGGGAACGCCGACAGGCCCACGAGGTAGTGAGCCCCTCGCGGGAGGACGACCCCTGGGTGACGGTGCTGGTGCCCTGCCACAACGAGGCCGCGCACATCGACGAGACCATCGGCCACCTGTTCCGGCAGAACTACCTCAACTACGAGGTGATCGCCATCAACGACGGCTCCCGGGACACCACCGGCGCCCGGCTCGACGCCCTGGCCCGGCAGTACGCGAACCTCAAGGTGCTGCACCAGACCAACCAGGGCAAGGCCGCGGCCATGAACAACGGCCTGCGCCAGGCCCGCGGCGAGCTCGTGGTGGGCATCGACGGCGACGCCGTGCTCGACTACGACGCCCTCTTCTGGATGGTGGCGCACTTCCGCCAGAGCCCCCGGGTGGGCAGCGTCACCGGCAACCCCCGGGTGCGCACCCGCTCGACTGCGATCGGCAAGATCCAGACCGGCGAGTTCTCGTCGATCATCGGCCTGATCAAGCGTGCCCAGCGCATCTACGGCATGGTGTTCACCATCTCCGGCGTGGTCTGTGCCTTCCGCCGCAGCGCGCTGCAGCAGGTCGGCGCCTGGAGCACCGACATGATCACCGAGGACATCGACGTCAGCTGGAAGCTGCAGCTCGCCGGCTGGCAGGTGCGCTACGAGCCCCGGGCGGTGTGCTGGGTGCTGATGCCCGAAACCCTGCGCGGCCTGTTCCGCCAGCGCCTGCGCTGGGCCCAGGGCGGCGCCGAGGCCTTCCTGCGCCACCTGGGCGCGGCGCTGCACTGGCGCAACCGCCGCTTCTGGCCGCTGCTGGTCGAGTACGTGATCAGCGTCGCCTGGTGCTACTCCATGCTGGTGCTGGGCGGCCTGTGGGTGGTCGACCTGGCGATGGGGGCGCCGGTCTCGAGCTGGTCGCCGCTGGAGGCGCTGCTGCGCTGGTCCGGCGGCCTGCTGGTCATGCTCTGCCTGCTGCAGTTCGCGGTCAGCTTCTTCATCGACAGCCGCTACGACC
Organism: Modicisalibacter sp. 'Wilcox'; assembly: GCF_010993675.1. NCBI lineage: Bacteria > Pseudomonadati > Pseudomonadota > Gammaproteobacteria > Oceanospirillales > Halomonadaceae > Modicisalibacter > Modicisalibacter sp. 'Wilcox'. The sequence continues at coordinate 32,986 of NZ_WNXF01000010.1, read as the reverse complement.
GGGCGATGTACCGCTGCCTGTTCTGGTGCATCTGGTACCCGTTCTTCTACTGGCTGATCAACATGGCCACCGTGGTGGTGGCCTTCCCCAAGGCCGTGGTGCGCCGCCGCGGCCAGCTTGCCATCTGGACCAGTCCCGACAGAGGAGAGCGTTTCCGTGAACCATGAACTCGGCTCGATGATCATCGACAACCCCGGGCGCCGCAGCCTGAGCTATCGGCTGCGCGATACCGCCCTGGTGATGGCCACCCTGGGCCTGTGGGGGCTGTTCGCCCTCCAGGCCTGGACGGCGCTGGCGAGCAGCGAAATCCTCATCGAGCAGGCCTATGCCCTGGCCGTGCTCAAGATCACCGCGCTGGACTTCGTCGGCGTGTTCTTCCTGCTGCACAGCTGGGTGATCTACGAACGCCTGCTGTTCCGCTGGCGACAGCGGATTGCGACCCGACACGCCTGACCCGCAGCGGGCGACGGAGGGCGGGAGCGTGCTCGACGGCGGCCGGGAGCGCCTTCATCGCGACCGAAGGCGCTCCCACAGCAATCGTGGCCATGCCGATCAGCCTGACTGGCGGGCCTGTGGGAGGGGATTCATCCCCGACGGCGGCGACCCGGTGGCATCTGCACCGCGACTGACGGCGCTCCCACGTCCGGGCGCCGGATGAACAGCCTGCCGGGAGATCACCGCTCGCGGTGCCCGGAGCACGCATCAGGGGACGAGTTGTGGCACTCGATGCGGTTGCGGCCGTGGCGCTTGGCCCGGTAGAGGGCGTGATCGGCGCGGACGAACAGGCTGTCGAAGCTGTCCCGTACCTGGCGGTCGGCCAGCCCCACGCTCAGGGTCACGTCGGTGTCGATCGACCAGGCGTGCGCGGCCACCGCACGGCGCAGGCGTTCCATGGCGCTGCACGCCTGGCGGGCGCTGGCCTCGGGCAGCAATATGGCGAACTCCTCGCCGCCGACCCGGAAGATGGCGTCGTGATCGCGGAAGGTGGCCCGCATCAGCCCGGCCAGCTGCTGCAGGATCTCGTCGCCCACCGGATGGCCATGGCGATCGTTGATGGCCTTGAAGTGATCGATGTCCATCAGCGCCAGCGTCAGCGGCGCGCCCTCGCCCCCCTCGGCCTCCTTCAGCCAGGCGGCGAGCGTCTCGTTGAAGGCGCGCCGGTTCTTCAGGCGCGTCAGGGCGTCGCTGTAGGCACAGTGCTCGAGATGACGATTCTGCTCGAGGAGCTCCCGACGGTGGGCTTCCAGCTCGGTCTTCAGGGCCTCGAGTTCCGCCACCGCGGCGACCTTGTCCTGCAGCGCGCGCTCCGTGGTCCGGCGCGCCTGGATCAGCTCCCGCTCGAGGCGGCTCTTGCGCCGGATCGGCATCAGCGCCCAGTGCCACTGCGTCTGTCCGGCCGCCTCGCGGCGCTCGATACCGCACAGCACCGGGATCTCCCCGCCCCCGGCGGTCTTCAGCGCCAGGTGCACCTCCTCGGCCTGTCCCGCCTGCTCGAGCTGCGCCACCACATGCCAGTGCAGCAGGGTGCGGGCACTCGCCGTCAGCCAGTCTTCCAGGGCCTCCCCCGCCAGCACCGGCACCCCCAGCCAGTCGTGCAGGCGCTGATTGGCCGCCACCACCTCGCCCGACGCCGACGTGATCATCAGTCCGCAGGGCGCCGTCAACCACGCCGTCAGGGTGTCGGCCTCCCACCGTGGCGCTTCCGGCCTCATGCCGCGATCCAGGTACGCAGGGCGTCGGCCAGCACGTCGGGGGCGCGAATCTGCGGGTAGTGCCCCTCGACCGGCAGCCCCGCGAGGCGCGCGTTCGGCAGCTGCGCGGCCAGGTACTCCGCCGCCTCCCGGGAGACCACGGCGTCGCCGTCGGTCTGCGCGACCACGACGGGCACCGTCACCTCGGGCAGCCGTGCCCGGGTATCGCTGAAGAAGACCACCTCGGCGAAGCGGCGTGCGACCACCGCCTCGGTGGCCAGGAACTGCTCGCGCAGCTGCGCTTCCGCCGGGGCCGATGCCGACACGCCGATCACCTCGGCGGCCAGGCGCCCGGCCCAGTCGAAGTGGTTCTGCTCCATCAGGTCCAGCAGGGCGTGGATATCCTCGCGCTCGAACCCGCCGTGATAGTCGGGCGCATCGTTGAGATAGCGGCTCGAGGCATTGATCATGATCAGCTGACGGAACCGCTCGGGGCGCCGTCGCGCCGCCAGCATGGCGATGATGCCGCCGATGGAGTGCCCCACCACCACGACCGGCTCCAGCCCGAGCGACTCGACCAGCCCCAGCAGGTCGTCGGCGTAGGCATCGAGCGTGGTGTAGCTGGCCAGCTCGGCGGCCTCGCGGGTGGCTCGCCCGGTGCCCGCGTGGTCAAAGCGGATCAGCCGGTACGCCCCGTCCAGCTGCTCGCACAGCGGCTGCCAGAGGCTCTGCTCGTAGCCGAAGCCGTTGACCAGCAGCACCGCTGTCCGACCGCGGCCCGTGATGCTGACCCCGTGGGTTCCGTTGTCCGAAACTGTTCTTTTCATGTGACCGCCAGGGTTGAAGACTATCGGGTCGATGAAGGCCGCTCCCTCAGCCAGGGTCAAATGTTTGTTTGACCCTCGACAATGGCCTTGATGACGGCCTGAACCAGCCTAATCGGACTCGATGCAGGAGCGCCATAGGCCGACGATCGATTCGTCGCAAAAAAGCGACAATTATGACGCCATGCATCCGGAAAGGCGCGCCATGACTGGCGACACTTCCGCCACCTCGAGCGGCACGGCTCCCTGGGGATTGACCCACGTCAACGCAATCGGTGCCCGGGGCCGGTATGCCTTGCCTGTAGCCCTGCCTGTGCGATGACTGCCCGGGAGACGCCCCGAGGTGGGCGCAGGGTGACATACACTGAATCGAAGACAGGGCGATCCGGAGGGAGGCGGGACATGGACAGGCGCAACCAGATTCACCTGTGGTACGCGATCGCGGCCTTCGTGCTGGTACTGATCTTCCAGAATGCCTATCTCGAATGGCGTTCCCGGGAGCCGATTCCCTATTCGGAATTCACCCAGCGGCTCGAGGCCGGCGACATCGCCACCATCAAGGTCGGCAGCGAGCAGATTACGGGGACGTTCAAGACGCCCGGTCAGGACGGCCGCACCGGCTTCACCACCAACCGCGTCGACCCGGCGCTGGCCGCGACGTTCGAGAAGTACGGCGTGACCTTCGACGGCACCCGCGAGAACACCTTCTTCACCACCCTGCTGTCGTGGGTGATCCCGGTGCTGTTCTTCTTCGTGCTGTGGTCGCTGGTGATCCGACGCCTGGCCGGCAGCCAGGGCATGGGCGGGATGATGACCCTGGGCAAGTCGAAGGCCAAGGTCTATGTCGAGACCGCCACCCGGGTGACCTTCGCCGACGTGGCCGGCGTCGACGAGGCCAAGGACGAGCTCAAGGAGGTGGTGGCCTTCCTGCGCGACCCGCAGCGCTACGGGCGGCTCGGCGCCCGGGTGCCCAAGGGCATCCTGCTGGTCGGCCCGCCGGGCACCGGCAAGACGCTGCTGGCCCGGGCGGTGGCCGGCGAGGCGGGCGTGCCGTTCTTCTCGATCTCGGGCTCGGAGTTCGTCGAGATGTTCGTCGGCGTAGGCGCGGCGCGGGTCCGCGACCTCTTCGAGCAGGCGGCCAAGGCCAAGCCCTGCATCATCTTCATCGACGAGCTGGATGCGCTGGGCCGGGCCCGCGGGCCCAACGTGATGGGCGGCCACGACGAGAAGGAACAGACCCTCAACCAGCTGCTCACCGAGCTCGACGGCTTCGACACCGCCTCGGGCATCGTCCTGCTCGCCGCCACCAACCGCCCCGAGATCCTCGACCCGGCGCTGCTGCGCGCCGGGCGCTTTGACCGCCAGGTGCTGGTCGATCGCCCCGAGCGTCTCGGGCGCAAGGCGATCCTCGAGGTGCACATCGGCAAGCTCCAGCAGCTCGCCGCCGACGTCGATCTCGACCACATCGCCGCGCTGACGCCGGGCTTCACCGGCGCCGATCTGGCCAACCTGGTCAACGAGGCGGCGCTGCTGGCCACCCGTCGCGGGGCGGAGGCCGTGAGCATGGCCGACTTCACCAACGCCATCGAGCGCATCGTCGCCGGGCTGGAGAAGAAGAGCCGGCTGCTCAACGCCCACGAGCGCGAGGTGGTCGCCCACCACGAGATGGGCCACGCGCTGGTCGCCGCCGCGCTGCCGGACATGGACCCGGTGCACAAGGTGTCGATCATCCCGCGCGGGGTCGGCGCGCTGGGCTACACCATCCAGCGCCCCACCGAGGACCGCTTCCTGCAGACCACCACCGAGCTCAAGCACCGCATGACGGTGCTGATGGGCGGCCGGGCCGCCGAACGCCTGATCTTCGACGAGATCTCCACCGGCGCCGCCGACGACCTGGCCAAGGTCACCGAGATCGCCCGCCACATGGTCACCCGCTTCGGCATGGCCGAGGGCATCGAGCCGGTGGTCTACGAGGAGGAGCGTCACGCCTTCCTCGGCGAGGCCTACGGCATGGCCCAGCCGCGCGAATATTCCGAGGCCACCGGCCGCGAGATCGACCTCGCCGTGCGCCAGCTGGTGGACGAGGCCTACCGCCGCGCCCTGGGCATCCTCGAGGCCTGCCGCGGCGACCTGCAGGCCGGCGCCGCCCTGCTGCTGGAGCGGGAAACCCTCACGGCGCAGGACTTCCCGCCGATCCGCCCTCGTGCCGGCCGGGCCCTGCCGGCCCCCGCCGAGCCGGCGGATACCGGCTCGTCGGCCTCCGGCGCCGCCTCGAACTCTTAGCCTGAGTCAATCCATGGCAAAACAGCGATAGCGAGAAATCACGAATTTTTCTTACCCTTGATAACCCAGGTTAAATCGACATCCGCATCAAGCTGCGAGAGTGTGCGATGTCGGGCAAGGGAGAGCCCGTCAGGGAAGATCGAGCAACGGAAGGCTCAAAAGCCAGGGATGTACGAGCAGGACGCTCGTTGAAGCCAGCAAGGAAACGCAGCGCTAGGCAGGATCGGCCCCAGGGGGCCGACCTTGTCGCCTTTTTCCATGACCGCACGAGATATGGATCGACATGCAGGCTCCGTGACCTGAAAGGGAAATTCACCTATCGGGTCACAATGTTAACTATTGTGTGCTAGTGTAACATGGCTCGTCGCGATCAGGACGATCGCCGGCAAGGAGGCCGCGGCCAGGAAGGCCCCGGTATCAGGACGATACCGCCACCAGGAACGGCAAGACCGGCCAGCGGAATGGCCGGCATGACGAGACTCCCTGCATGTGCGCCCTGCCAATCCTTGGCAGGGCGCTTTTTTTGCGTCGTTGCCTGCCGTCAGCGTGCCGCCGGGGCGTCGGGAATCGGCAACCGGGCGATCAATCCACCGACCTCCTCGGTCACCGTGGCGATGGTGGCCTCGTCGTAGAGGCGCCCCTTGCGCTTCTTCAGGCCGCGCTCGTAGAGCCGCACGTGCTCGGTGGGCGTCACCCCGGCGTTGGCCAGGCAGTGGCTGGCGCAGTGCATCTGGCAGCCGTCGATGGCGACGATCGGCCGCCCCGAGCGCGCCGTCTTCACCAGCCCCGGCACGCCGCCGCCGACGCCGGCGATGCACGACATCTCGGCGGTACCGGCGTGATCGAGGCGCAGCGCCACCTCGTTGGCCAGCTGGGCGACATCCGAGCAGCCCGAGCAGGAATAGACCAGCGGCGGCCGGGTGGATGCATCGCGTGTCATGACAACCTCCTTCCCCGCCTGTAGCAGCGGGGCCGTGACGGAACCCCGGCGCGGCGGCCGGGCGACGTTACTCAAGCGTTACTGCATCAGCGCGCCCTCGGCGTCGTCGTCGAGCCGGAACCCGGCAACGCCGATCTCGGCCTCCAGGGCCAGCAGGTAGTGGCGCAGGGCGCGGCGCGAGGCCTGCTCGCACAGGGTATGGCGGACCCGTTCGGCGACCGCCTCGAAGGGCTGCGGGCGGGCGTCGCGGCGCTCATCGATGCAGACCAGGTGCCAGCCGTAGCGCGAGGCCAGCGGCCGGTCGTGCAGGCCCTCGGGCAGGGTCTGCAGGGCGCGGTCCAGCTCGGCGACGGTCTGCCCCGGGGTGAGCCAGCCCAGCTCGCCGCCGCTTTCCTTCGAGGGGCAGGCGGAGTGGCGCCGGGCCAGGTCGGTGAAGCGTTCGGGGTGTTCCTCGAGCTCGGCGATCAACGCCATGCCCCGGCGGTAGCCGGCGTCGCGGGCCTCGGCATCGTCCGGGGCCGCCGCCAACAGGATATGGCGCACCGCCAGCCGCGCCGGCTCGCCGAAGCGCTCGCGGTGGGCGTCGAAGTAGCGTCGGCAATCGGCCTCGTCGGGCTCGGGAGTCGGCAGCTCCTGCTCGAGCAGGGCGGCGATGGCGGCCTCGTCATCGCCTTCCAGGCCCAGCACCTGCTGCGCGCGCTGACGCAGCAGCTCGCGGACCACCAGGGCCCGCACCGCGGCCTCGCGGGCGCCGTCGGCGCTGTCGGCCGGGTGGTGCTGCATCTCGCGGGCGATCTCGGTTTCGTCGATGGCGGTCTCGCCGACGCGGATCGGCGCGGCGCCGCCCGGCAGGGTTTCGATGGCAATCTGTTGCATGGTCATGATCTCGAATAGCTCTCAGCGGGTCTTTGCGGCGCAGGGCCTTGCCGGGGCAGGGCGTCGACAGGATTGCGCGAGGGCGCTGTGAACCCTTCCCTGGGCGCTACTTTTGCCATCCATGGCAAAAGACCCTCGCTTCACCCTGTCCCCGCCCCGCAGCAACTGTGGCCGGTCCAGCTCAACCCGATATTCATTTAGCTTTCCTGAAAAATCGCCGAGCGCAGGCATTTTTCGGCAGACCCTCAGGCCCGGCGCCGGACAATCTGATACCGCCGCCCCAGATACCCCAGCGGCGCGCTCCACACGTGCACCAGCCGGGTGAACGGGAAGAGCAGCACGATGGTCAGGCCCAGCAGGATGTGCAGCTTGTAGATCCAGCCGATCTCGGCGAGATGCACCGCGGCGTTGCCCTTGAAGTAGACGATCGCCTGCGCCCACTCGGCGAGCATCAGCATCGCCCCGCCGTCGAGGTGGTGCAGCGCGGAAAAGATCGTCAGCAGACCCAGCGAGACCTGGATGAGCAGCAGGATCAGGATCAGGTTGTCGGTGACGCTGGAGGAGGCCCGCACCCGCGGGTTGGTGAGCCGACGATGCAGCAGGATCGCCCCGCCGGCCAGGCAGGACAGCCCCGCCAGCCCGCCGACCACGATGGCGACGACCTGCTTGGTGCCGGCGGCCATGAACGGCGCGTAGACCCAATGCGGGGTCAACAGGCCCACCAGATGGCCGAAGAAGATCACCAGGATGCCGATGTGGAAGAGGTTGCTGCCCAGCCGCAGCTGGCGCCGCGAGAGCAGCTGGCTGGAACCGGTCTTCCAGGTGTACTGGCCATGATCGAAGCGCAGCAGGCTGCCGATCAGAAAGACGCTGCCGGCCAGGTACGGGTACAGCCCGAACAACAGGGTATTGAGGTAGTTCATGACGGCTCTCCGAATGACGATGAGACGCTGACGGGATCAAGGATGCGTACCGCCTCCTGCGGCGTGGTGCGCTTGCGTTCGGCGAGGCGGCGCCCCTCGGCGGACTGCAGCGCGCAGTCCTCGTCGGAGGCGGCGGAGAAGCGCACCGCCTCCTCCTCCCACACGGCGTCCAGCGCCGCGGGGGTATCGTCGCGGGGCTCCTGCTTCACCGGCTCGCGGTGCTCGGCGATATCGCCCTCGGCGCCGATCAGCGCCAGCAGCGTCAGCGGCACCAGGGCGTGGCCCGCCTCGCGCTCCTCCAGACGGGCGGCGAGCCGCGCCAGGATGTGACGGATCTCGCCCAGCCAGCGGCCGATCTCGGCCTCGTCGCGGGTGGACAGGTACTCGAGGAACAGCGGCAGGTAGTCGGGCAGCTCGCGGGCGTCGAGCGCGAAGCCGGCGGCCTGGTACTCGGCGAGCAGGTCGACCATCGCCTGGCCGCGGTCGCGGGATTCGCCGTGGACGTGCTCGAACAGCAGCAGCGAGGTGGCCCGGCCCTTGTCGAACAGCGCCACGTAGTCGGCCTGCAGGTCGAGCAGCGGCGTCGCGGCGATCCGCCGGCACCAGCCGACGAGCGCCTCGCGCAGCGCCGCGGGCAGGCGGGGCTCGGCGGCGAACACCGCCGCCAGTTCGTCGGCGGCGGCCTGCAGCTCGGCCTCGGGGTAGTCGAGCAGCCGCGCCAGGGCGCGCAGGCTGCGCTGGGTGGTGTCAGTCATGGGCGGTCTCCTCGGCCTGCGGGTCGTAGACGTTCACCGGCTGCACCAGGGTGGTGGTCTGCTTGCGGCCGCCGAACAGGCTGGTCTCGCTGTCGCCGCCCTGGCAGCCGTTGCCGAAGCTGAAGCCGCAGCCGCCGCGCTCGGGGAAGGCCTCGCGGGCCAGCTCGCGGTGGCTGGTGGGCACCACGAAGCGGTCCTCGTAGTCGGCGATCGCCAGGTAGCGGTACATGGCCTCGACCTGGGCCTCGCTGAGTCCCACGGCGTCGAGCACGGCCTGGTTCGTCTCGCCGTCGACGTGCTTGCCGCGCATGTAGACGCGCATCGCCATCAGCCGCTTGAGCGCCAGCACCACGGGGCCCTCGTCGCCGGCGGTGAGCAGGTTGGCGAGATACTGGACCGGGATGCGCAGCGACTCGATCTTCGGCAGCACGCCGTCGTCCTCGAGGTGCCCGGCCTCGGCCGCCGACTGGATCGGCGACAGCGGCGGCACGTACCAGACCATCGGCAGGGTGCGGTACTCGGGGTGCAGCGGTAGCGCCAGCTGCCAGTCCATGGCCAGCTTGTAGACCGGCGAGGCCTGTGCGGCGACGATGACGTTCTCCGGGATGCCGTCACGCCGCGCCTGGGCGATCACCTCGGGGTCGTTGGGGTCGAGGAAGATCTCGCACTGGCGCCGGTAGAGGTCGCGCTCGTCGGCGGAGGCGGCGACCTCCTCGATGCGGTCGGCGTCGTAGAGCAGCACGCCCAGGTAACGGATGCGCCCCACGCAGGTCTCGGAGCACACCGTCGGCTGGCCGGCCTCGATGCGCGGGTAGCAGAAGATGCACTTCTCGGACTTGCCGGACTTCCAGTTGTAGTAGATCTTCTTGTACGGGCAGCCGGAGACGCACATCCGCCAGCCGCGGCACTTGTCCTGGTCGATCAGCACGATGCCGTCTTCCTCGCGCTTGTAGATCGCGCCACTCGGGCACGACGCCACGCACGCCGGGTTGAGGCAGTGCTCGCACAGCCGCGGCAGGTACATCATGAAGGTGTTCTCGAACTGGCCGTAGATGTCGGCCTCGATCTGCGCGAAGTTGGCGTCGCGACGCCGCTTGGCGAACTCGGTGCCGAGGATCTCCTCCCAGTTGGGGCCCCATTCGACCTTCTTCATGCGCTCGCCGGAGATCAGCGAGCGCGGCCGCGCGGTGGGCTGGTGCTCGCCCTGCTTGGCGGTGTGCAGGTGCTGGTAGTCGAAGGTGAACGGCTCGTAGTAGTCGTCGATCTCCGGCAGGTCGGGGTTGGCGAAGATGTTCGCCAGCACCCGCCACTTGCCGCCGATGCGCGGCTCGATCTTGCCGTCCTTGCGGCGCAGCCAGCCGCCCTTCCACTTGGCCTGGTTCTCCCACTCCTTGGGGTAGCCGATGCCGGGCTTGGTCTCGACGTTGTTGAACCAGGCGTACTCGACGCCCTCGCGGCTGGTCCAGACGTTCTTGCAGGTGACCGAGCAGGTATGACAGCCGATGCACTTGTCGAGGTTGAGTACCATGCCGACCTGGGAACGAATCTTCATTTCACGGCCTCCTGTTCGTAATCGTTGCCTTCACCGTCCAGCCAGTCGACACGCTTCATCTTGCGCACGACGACGAACTCGTCGCGGTTGGAGCCGACGGTGCCGTAGTAGTTGAAGCCGTAGGCCAGCTGGCCGTAGCCGCCGATCATGTGGGTCGGCTTGGGACAGATGCGGGTCACCGAGTTGTGGATGCCGCCACGGGTGCCGGAGATCTCCGAGCCGGGGATATTCACCAGCCGCTCCTGGGCGTGGTACATCATCGCCATGCCGGTCTTGACCCGCTGGCTGACCACCGCGCGGGCGGTGACCGCGCCGTTGGCGTTGTAGAGCTCCAGCCAGTCGTTGTCCTCGACGCCGATGGCGCGGGCGTCCTCCTCGGAGAGCCAGACGATCGGCCCGCCGCGGGACAGGGTCTGCATCAGCAGGTTGTCCGAGTAGGTGGAGTGGATGCCCCACTTCTGGTGCGGGGTGATCCAGTTCAGCGCGATCTCCGGGTTGCCGTTGGACTTCGGCGCATGGACGCTGGCCACCGCCTTGGTGTCGATCGGCGGCCGGTAGGCCAGCAGGCTCTCGCCGAAGGCGCGCATCCAGGGGTGATCCTGGTAGAGCTGCTGGCGGCCGCTGACGGTGCGCCAGGGGATCAGCTCGTGGACGTTGGTGTAGCCGGCGTTGTAGGAGACGTGCTCGTCCTCGAGCCCCGACCAGGTGGGGCTGGAGATGATCTTGCGCGGCTGGGCGACCACGTCGCGGAAGCGGATCTTCTCCTCCTCCTTGGGCCGCGCCAGGTGGGTATGATCGCGCCCGGTGACCTTGGACAGCGATTCCCAGGCGCGCACCGCCACCTGGCCGTTGGTCTCCGGGGCCAGCGAGAGAATGGTCTCGGCGGCGTCGATGGCGCTCTCGATGCACGGGCGGCCCTTGGCGGCGCCGTCGAGCTTGCGGCGGTTGAGCCGGCCGAGCAGCTCCACCTCCTTGTCGGTGGCCCAGTTGATGCCCTTGCTGCCGTTGCCCAGCGACTCGAGCGCCGGCCCCAGCGAGGTGAAGCGCTCGTAGGTGGCCGGATAGTCACGCTTGACCTCGACCAGGCTGGGCATGGTCCTGCCGGGAATCGGCTCGCACTCGCCGCGCTTCCAGTCCTTGACGTCGAGCTGGGCGAGTTCTCCCGGGGAGTCGTGCTGCAGCGGCAGGGTGACCAGGTCGGTCTCCTCGCCGAGATGCCCCGGGCAGACCCGCGAGAACGCCCCGGCGATGCCCTTGTAGATCTCCCAGTCGCTGCGCGATTCCCAGGCCGGGTCGGTGGCCGCGGTCAGCGGGTGGATGAACGGATGCATGTCCGAGGTGTTGAGATCGTCCTTCTCGTACCAGGTCGCGGTGGGCAACACGATGTCCGAGTACAGGCAGGTGGTGGACATGCGGAAGTCCAGCGTCACCAGCAGGTCGAGCTTGCCCTCGGCGGCCTCGTCGCGCCATGTCACCTCCTCGGGCTTGACGCCGTCCATGCTGCCCAGATCCTTGCCCTGCACGCCGTGGTTGGCGCCCAGCAGGTACTTGAGCAGGTAGTCGTGGCCCTTGCCGGAGCTGCCCAGCAGGTTGGAGCGCCAGATGAACAGGTTGCGCGGGAAGTTCTGCGGGTTGTCCGGGTCCTCGGCGGCGAAGGCGAGCTTGCCGGCCTTGAGCTGCTGCACGACGTAGTCCTTGGTGGACAGGCCCGCCGCCTCGGCGGCCGCGGCCAGGCGCAGCGGGTTGGTGTCGAGCTGCGGCGCCGAGGGCAGCCAGCCCATGCGCTCGGCACGCACGTTGTAGTCGATCAGGCTGCCTCCGTACTGCTGGGGATCGGCCAGCGGCGAGAGGATCTCCTGGATCTTGAGCTTCTCGTAGCGCCACTGGCTGGAGTGGTTGTAGAAGAACGAGGTGCCGTTCATCTGGCGCGGCGGGCGCGTCCAGTCGAGGCCGAAGGCCAGCGGCAGCCAGCCGGTCTGCGGGCGCAGCTTCTCCTGGCCGACGTAGTGCGACCAGCCGCCACCGCTCTGGCCCACGCAGCCGCACAGCACCAGCATGTTGATCAGCCCGCGGTAGCTCATGTCCATGTGGTACCAGTGGTTCATGCCGGCACCGACGATGATCATGCTGCGGCCATGGGTCCTGGAGGCGTTGTCGGCGAACTCGCGGGCGATGCGCAGGCACTGGGCGGCGGGCACCCCGGTGATCTTCTCCTGCCAGGCCGGGGTGTAGGGGCGCACCTGGCCGTAGTCGGTGGCGCCGTCGTCGGCGTCCGCCGCACCGAAGCCACGGTCGATGCCGTAGTTGGCGCAGGTCAGGTCGAACACCGTGACCGCCAGCACCGTGCTGCCGTCGGCGCGGGTCAGGCGCTTGACCGGCAGGCTGTGGTAGAGCACGTCGTTGCCGGCGACGTGGGCGAAGTGCTCGCGCTCGATGCCGCCGAAGTAGGGGAAGGCGACCCGCGCCACGTCGTCACGATGCTCGGCGAAGGTGAGCAGCGGCTCGATCTCGCGACCCTCGGCGTCCCGCGGCTCGAGGTTCCACTTGCCCCGGTCGGCCTCGACGCCGTCCTGGCCCCAGCGGAAGCCGATCGAGCCGCGCGGCACCACCAGCCGGTCGCTCGCCTTGTCCCAGGCGACGGTCTTCCACTCGGGGTTGTTGGCCTGGCCGAGCGCCTCGCCGAAGTCGCTGGCGCGCAGCTGGCGGCCGGGGGCGTAGCTGCCGTCCTCGCGGGGCTCGAGCTCGACCAGCATCGGCATGTCGGTGTAGCGGCGCACGTAGTCGGTGAAGTAGGGGTCCTGGCGCTCGAGGTGGAACTCCTTGAGGATCACGTGGCCCATCGCCATCGCCAGCGCCGCGTCGGTGCCCTGCTTGGCGGACAGCCACTCGTCGGCGAGCTTGGCCACCTCGGCGTAGTCCGGGGTGATCGCCACGGTCTTGGTGCCCTTGTAGCGCACCTCGGTGAAGAAGTGGGCGTCCGGGGTGCGGGTCTGGGGCACGTTGGAGCCCCAGGCGATCAGGTAGCCCGAGTTGTACCAGTCGGCGGATTCCGGCACGTCGGTCTGCTCGCCCCAGGTCTGCGGGCTCGCCGGCGGCAGGTCACAGTACCAGTCGTAGAACGACAGGCAGACCCCGCCGATCAGCGACAGGTAGCGTGCCCCGGCGGCGTAGCTGACCATCGACATGGCGGGGATCGGCGAGAAGCCGATGACCCGGTCGGGGCCGTACTGCTTGGCGGTGTAGACGTTGGAGGCGGCGATCAGCGTCTCCATCTCCTCCCAGTTCGCGCGCACGAAGCCGCCCAGGCCGCGGGCCTTCTTGTACTGCCTGGCCCGGGTCGGGTCCTCGACGATCGACGCCCAGGCGTCCACCGGGTCGTCGTGGCGCTCGAGCGCCTCGCGCCACAGCGCCAGCAGCGGCTTGCGGATCAAGGGGTACTTGAGCCGGTTGGCGCTGTACAGGTACCAGGAGTAGCTGGCCCCGCGCGGGCAGCCGCGCGGCTCGTGGTTGGGCAGGTCCGGCCGGGTGCGCGGGTAGTCGGTCTGCTGGGTCTCCCAGGTGACCAGGCCGTTCTTGACGTAGATCTTCCAGCTGCACGAGCCGGTGCAGTTCACGCCGTGGGTGGAGCGCACGATCTTGTCGTGCTGCCAGCGGGCCCGGTAGCCGTCCTCCCAGTCGCGGGTCTCGTCGCGGGTCTCGCCGTGGCCCTCGGCGAAGTGCTCGGGGCGGCGGGTCAGGTACTTCAGGCGGTCCAGAAAATGACTCATGGAATCTCTCTCCTCAATGGCTCGGGGTCATGACGACGCGGTCTGGGCCGGCGTCGCCCGCCCGGGCTCCTGAAAGCGGATCTCGGCGTTGGCGCGGGTGTAGTAGAACCAGGTCAGGGCCACGCAGACGGCGTAGAAGGCGATGAAGCCGTACAGCGCCAGCTCGGCTCCGCCGGTCAGGGCGATGGAGCTGCCGAAGGTCTTGGGAATGAAGAAGGCCCCGTAAGCGGCAATCGCCGAGGTGAAGCCGATGGTCGCCGCGGATTCCTTCTCGCTCTGCTGGCGCTGCGCCGCGGCGTCGAGATCGGGCATCAGCCGCGCCACTTCCTGGCGGAAGATCTCGGGGATCATCTGGAAGGTGCTGGCGTTGCCCACCCCGGTGAAGAAGAACAGCAGCAGGAACATGGCGAAGAAGCCCCAGAAGGCGCCCGGCTGGTCCTTGATGCCGAGGAAGAACAGCACCCCGGCGACGCAGGCGATCATCGCCGCGAACACCCACAGGGTGACCCGGGCACCGCCGAAGCGATCCGAGACCCAGCCGGTGCCGGCGCGGGACAGCGCGCCCACCAGCGGCCCCAGGAAGGCGAACTGCAGCACGTCGACCGCGGGGAACTGATTGGAGGCCAGCAGCGGGAAGCCCGCGGAATAGCCGATGAAGCTGCCGAAGGTGCCGGTGTAGAGCACGCACATCAGCCAGTTGTGCTTGCGCTTGAAGATTACCGCCTGGTCCTTGAACGAGGACTTCGCGCTGGCGATGTCGTTCATGCCGAACCAGGCCGCCACCGCGCCGATCAGGATGAACGGCACCCACACGAAGCCGGCGTTCTGCAGCCACAGGCGGTCACCGTCGCCGAGGGTCTGGGGCTCGCCGCCCAGTGCACCGAACACCCCGGCGGTGATCGCCAGCGGGATCAAGAACTGCATGACGCTGACGCCCAGGTTGCCCAGTCCGGCGTTGAGCGCCAGGGCGTTGCCCTTTTCGCGCTTGGGATAGAAGAACGAGATGTTGGCCATGCTCGAGGCGAAGTTGCCGCCGCCGAAGCCGCACAGCAGCGCCAGGATCAGCATCACCAGGTAGGGAGTGTCGGGGTTCTGCACGGCGAAGCCGATCCACAGTGCCGGCAGCGCCAGCGAGGCGGTGGACAGCGCGGTGAAGCGCCGGCCGCCGACGATCGGCACCATGAAGCTGTAGAAGATGCGCAGCGTGGCGCCGGACAGCCCGGGCAGCGCGGCCAGCCAGAACAGCTGGTTGGAGCTGTAGTCGAAGCCCACCTGGGGCAGCTTGGCGACCACCACCGACCACACCATCCACACCGAGAAGGCCAGCAGCAGGTTGGGGATCGAGATCCACAGGTTGCGGGTGGCGATGCGCTTGCCCTTCTCGGCCCAGAAGTCCGGGTCCTCGGGACGCCAGTCCTGAAGCACGAAATGGCTGGGGGTGGCCAGTTCCGGCAGGTCGCGGACCTCGCGGCCGGTACGCCATTCGTGACGGCTGGCCCGCAGGATCGCGTAGTGCATCCACGCCAGCGCCGCGCCGGAGACCACGAACAGCAGCATGAAGCAGCTCTGCCAGATACCCACCACGTCGTTGAGCATGCCGAAGGTCAGCGGCAGGAAGAAACCGCCCAGCCCGCCGATCATGCCCACCACGCCGCCCACCGCGCCGACATGCTGCGGGTAGTAGCTGGGGATGTGCTTGAACACCGCCGCCTTGCCCAGCGACATGAAGAAGCCCAGCACCATGATCAGCGCGACGAAGCCGATCAGGTTCATGGTGAAGGAGAACTCCAGGGTGCCGTGCACGCCCTGCACGCTGTAGCGGGTCGGCGGGTAGCTGAGCAGGAAGCTGCACACCGCCGAGGCGATCAGCGTGGCGTACATCACGCGCCGTGCGCCGTAGCGATCGGAGAGCCAGCCGCCGAGGATGCGGAACAGCGACGCCGGGATGGTGTACAGCGCGGCGACGATGCCCGCGGCGGTGATGCTCAGGCCGTAGACCTCGACCAGGTAGTGCGGCAGCCACAGCGCCAGGGCGACGAAGCCGCCGAAGACGAAGAAGTAGTACAGCGAGAAGCGCCACACCCGCAGCTCGACCAGCGGCGCCAGCTGCTGCTTGAGCGGCACGGCGTCGGCACGACGCTGGGCGCTCTGCGGGTCGGTGCGGGCCAGCAGCAGGAAGGCCACGCCCATGATCGCCATCACCGTGGCGTAGACCAGCGCCGCGCCCTGCCAGCCCAGCGCCAGCAGCAGGAAGGGCGCCCCGAAGTTGGTCACCGCCGCGCCGACGTTGCCGGCGCCGAAGATGCCCAGCGCGGTGCCCTGACGCCCGGGCTCGAACCACGCCGAGGTGTAGGCCACGCCGACGATGAAGGAGCCGCCGGCCAGGCCGATGCCCAGGGCGCCCAGCAGCAGCATGGGGTAGCTGGTGGCGAAGGTCAGCAGGTAGACGCAGCCGGCGGTGGCCAGCATCAACAGGCTGAACACCCAGCGCCCGCCGAAGCGGTCGGTGAGGATGCCCAGGAACAGTCGGCTGATCGAGCCGGTGAGTACCGGCGTCGCCATCAGCAGGCCGAGCTGGGTGTCCGACAGGTCGAACTCCTGCTTGATCTGCAGGCCGAGAATGGAAAACAGCGTCCACACTGCGAAACACAGGGTGAACGCCAGCGTGGAAAGGCCCAGGGCGCGATTCTGGGCGCGCTTCGGCGGGCTGGTAGTGTTGGCCATGGTCGTCCCCTCTGGCTCGGTCAAAGACTTCCCGAGCGCCTTTTCGCCCGGGTCGGGCGCTGCGAAAGGCGCTCTGAGCGGACCTTGCTACAGGGGGGCGGGCCGGCCGTTGACCTGAGTCAATGTGCTTGTCCCGACGCCTCGGCGAGACTAGGCTGGATACCTCTTTCGGGGTATTCGGCCACCCCTGGCAACACCTTGAACAACAACAATTTTTCAGGAAGGGTCGCCCCGGCGGCGTGGCGCCCCCGGCCGGTTGACTCATTGGAGGTACTCCCCCGTCGTGTGTCGAGATCGTCTCTCATGCCCCGTTCCCTGACCTTTCGCGCCGGGCTGGCCATGGCCGGCATCGTGCTGCTGGCACTGACCAGCATGCTCGGCTCGATCGTCATCGCCGAGACCGCCAGCGGCGACGCGGCGGCGATCAACCAGGCCGGCGCCCTGCGCATGCAGGCCTACCGGCTGCTCGCCACGCGGGCCCGGCCCGACAGCGCCGAACGCCTGCCTGACCGGCTCGCCGAACTCGACCGCAGCCTGGCCTCGCCGGTGATCACCGAGCGCCTGCCGGACGACCCGCAGCACCCGCTGACCCGCCAGTACCAGGCGGTCGCCGAACAGTGGCGCGAGCAACTGCGCCCGCTGATGCAGACACCCGCGGCCACCGCACCGGCCGACGTCGCCGCCCGCGTGGGCGACTTCGTCGACCAGGTCGACCGGCTGGTCGGCCAGCTGCAGCGCGAGGCGGAATCGCGCATCCAGCTGCTGCGGCTGTTCCAGGGCGTCATCCTGTTCCTGACGCTGGGCCTGGTGTTCCTGGCCATGTACAAGCTGGCCGCCGGGGTGATGCCGCCGCTGCGCGATCTGCTGCAGGTGGTCGAGCGGGCCCGGCACGGCGACTTCAGCGGCCGCACCCGCTACACGGCGGGCGACGAGCTGGGTCTGCTGTCGCGCACCATCAACCAGATGAACGAGAACCTGTCGCAGATGTACGGCCGGCTGGAGGAGCGGGTGGCCGCCAAGACCGCCGAGCTCCAGCGCAGCAACGAGAGCCTCGGCCTGCTCTATCAGGCGGCACGCCGGCTCAACGGTGCCCCGCCCGGCGATGCCCGCTACCGGCACGTGCTCGCCCAGCTCGCCGCCGTCACCGGGCTGGGGCCGATCACCCTGTGCCTGGCCCAGGCCGACGCCGAGCAGGCCTACCTGCGCCTGTCCACCCGGGCCGAGGACTGCCCCGACTTCTGCCGGGCGCCGGACTGCGTGCCCTGCCTCGACGACCACGACGACACCCCCTCGCCCTGGGTCTACCGGGTGGCGGTCAGCGAGGCCGACCGCCACTACGGCGTGCTGCTGATCCAGCACCCGCCCCACTCGCCGCCCGAACCCTGGCAGCGCGATCTGGCGGACACCATCGCCGGGCTGATCGCCACCTCGATCTCGCTGGCCCAGGGCTACGCCGAGCAGCGCCGCCTGGCGCTGATGGACGAGCGCGCGGTGATCGCCCGGGAACTGCACGACTCGCTGGCCCAGTCGCTCTCCTACCTGAAGATCCAGGTCGCCCGCCTGCAGGCGCTGGTTCGCGCCCAGGCCCCGGCGGCCGACACCGAGGCGGTGCTCGACGAGCTGCGCGAGGGGCTCAACGCCGCCTATCGGCAGCTGCGCGAGCTGCTCAGCACCTTCCGTCTGAAGATGAGCGGGCCGGGGCTGGAGGCCGCGCTCGAGGAAACGGTGCGCGAGTTCACGCGGCGCGGCGAGCTTTCCATCCGCCTCGACTACCGGCTCGACCACTGTCCGCTGTCGCCCAACGAGCAGATGCACGTCCTGCAGATCGTCCGCGAGGCGCTGTCCAACGTGCTCCATCACGCCCGGGCGAGCCGCTGCGAGGTTCATCTGGCCACCGACACGCACGGCCAGGTGACGGTCAGCGTCGATGACGACGGCATCGGGCTCGGCGAGCGCACGGACCAGCCCGGCCACTACGGCACCACCATCATGCGCGAGCGCGCCGCCGGCCTGAACGGCCGGCTCGAGGTGTTCGAGCCGGCGCCGGGCGGCACCACGGTACGGCTGCACTTCACGCCTCAGATGCGCCGCGACACCCCTGCCACCACCCTGCCCGGAGACGCCGAATGACGACCCCGGTCCTGATCGTCGACGACCACCCGCTGTTCCGCCGCGGCGTTCGCCAGCTGCTCGAGATGGACGCCGCCCTGAGCGTCGCCGGCGAGGCCACCGACGGCCAGGCGGCCCTGGACATCGCCAGCCGCGAGGCCCCGGCGCTGATCCTGATGGACCTGAACATGGCCCGGATGGACGGCCTGGACGCCCTGCGGGCCCTGCGCGAGGCCGGCGTCGAGTCGCGCATCGTCATGCTCACCGTCTCCGACGCCGAGGAGGACGTCATCGCCGCGCTGCGTGCCGGCGCCGACGGCTACCTGCTCAAGGACATGGAACCCGAGGACCTGCTGGCGGCGATCAAGGAAGCCGCCGAGGGGCAGATGGCGATCAGCCCGCGACTCGCCGGCCTGCTGGCCCGAGCCCTGAGCGGGCCACGCGCCACCCCGGGCGAGGACGCCCTGGCCACCCTCACCGCCCGCGAGCGCGAGACCCTGCGTGCCCTGGCCCGCGGGCTGAGCAACAAGCTGATCGCCCGCCGGCTGGCCATCAGCGAAGGCACGGTCAAGGTGCACGTCAAGCACGTGCTCAAGAAGCTCGGGCTGCGCTCGCGGGTCGAGGCCGCGGTCTGGGCGGTCAATCACGACCTCAGCTAGCCGTGTCCCGGTGGCCGGTTCATCGCGACCGACGTCGCTCCCACGGCCAGGTGGTGAATGTGGCGAATGAACAACCCGACGAGAGATCACCGGTGGCACGGTCGGGTTGAACTATACTTCGGGTCCGCATTCCCATCGCGAGAGAGGCCATGCTGACCGTCAAGCTCTACCGCTACCAGCCGGAAACCGACGACGCCCCCTACCTGGACACCTTCGAGCTCGACGACCACTTTCGACGCCGGATGGTGCTCGACGTGCTCGAGCACCTGAAGGTCGCGCACCCGGACATCAGTTACCGGCGCTCCTGCCGCGAGGGTGTCTGCGGCTCCGACGGCATGAACATCAACGGCAAGAACGCCCTGGCCTGCGTCACGCCCGTCGGCGAGGTCCTGGGCAAGGGCGATACCCTGACCCTGCGACCATTGCCCGGCATGCCGGTGATTCGCGACCTGGTGGTCGACCTGGGCCTGTTCTACCGCCAGTACGAACGCGTCAGGCCCTACCTGATCAACGACCAGCCGCCCGCCGCCATCGAACGCCTGCAGAGCCCCGAGGAGCGCGACAAGCTCGACGGCCTCTACGAGTGCATCCTGTGCGCCTGCTGCAGCTCGGCCTGCCCCTCCTGGTGGTGGAATCCGGAGAGCTATGTCGGCCCCGCCGGGCTGCTCCAGGCCTACCGCTTCCTGATCGACAGCCGCGACACCGCCACCCGCGAGCGCCTGGCGGCGCTTCAGGACCCCTTCAGCGTGTTCCGCTGCCGGCAGATCGGCAACTGCACCTGGGTCTGCCCCAAGGGGCTCAACCCCATGAAGGCCATCGGCCACATCAAGGCGCTGCTGCTCGCCGAGGGCACCTGACAGCCCTCTTTGCGGGACGGGAAAAACATGGCATGGCACGTGCATGACTATGAGGAGAGGGTTCGATCGACATGGCGAACCCATGGCCCCCAGCCCATTCAGGAGGCAATCATGACCCTTCCCGCCATTCAGCGCCTGCAGGCCGATCACGTCCGCTACGAGACCCTGCTCTGCATCCTCGACCACCAGTTCCACGCCGCCGAGATGGGCGAGCCGACCGACGCCGCCCTGCTGCGCGATATCCTCCACTACCTGACGCACCATGCCGAGCGCGCGCACCACGCCTTCGAGGACCGCCTCTTCGCGCGACTGCAACAGCGCGACCCGGGCATCCGCGAGACGCTGGCGCTGCTGCAGGAAGAGCACCGGCGCATCGAGCGCTACGGCGAGGAGCTGCATGCGCATTTCGACCGCCGCGCCGCCAACGGCGCCGCGGAGGCGTGGGAGCCCGCGACGCTGAACCTGCTCCAGGCCTACATCGAGCTCTACCGGGGGCACCTGCACTGCGAGGAGACCCGGGTGCTCGAGCGGCTCGCCACCACCCTGACCGGCGGCGACTGGCTGGAGCTGGTCAGCGGCTGCGACTGGGGATGCGATGCTTCGCTGCTCCCCGAGGCCGATGCCGAGTACCGTGCCCTGAAGGCACGCATCGGCGCCGATGGCCGGGGCGTCTGGATGGGCGACGACGACACGCGGGCGGCCGACGCCTGCCCGCTGTGCCAGGCGTGACGAAGTCACTTCCGCAACCCCCTCCCGCAACAACCGCGGCCATGCCGATCAGCCTGACGAGTGGCCTTGCGGGAGGGGATTCATCCCCGTCATCGGGATACCGCTGCCGGGCTCATCGCGACTGAAGTCGCTCCCACAACACCCCCTCCCGCAACAACCGCGGCCATGCCGATCAGCCTGACGAGTGGCCTTGCGGGAGGGGATTCATCCCCGTCATCGGGATACCGCTGTCGGGCTCATCGCGACTGAAGTCGCTCCCACAACACCCCCTCCCGCAACAACTGCGGCCATGCCGGCCAGCCTGAGAGGTGGTCTTGTGGTCTTGTGGTCTTGTGGTCTTGTGGTCTTGTGGTCTTGTGGTCTTGTGGGAGGGGATTCATCCCCGACAGCGGTGTCCCGGTGGCGGGTTCATCGCGGAACCAAACAACTAGCCCGGCGCGCCATCGGCGCGCCGGCTGCCCAGCACGGCGACATAGCGCACCAGATACAGGGCCAGCGCCAGGCTCCAGGCGAGGACGGCGATATCCAGCGCCACGGGCCGGGTCTGCGGCCAGATCGCCGGCAGCAGCGCCCGCGCGACACCGGCCAGCAGCATCAGCGCCAGGGCCGTGGCGATGCCGCGCGGCGCGACGAGCGCCCGACCGGTATGTCCCAGTGCCACGCGCGCCATCATCGCCAGCATCATGCCGCCCATGCCGCCCACGGTCAGGGCGTGGACCGCCAGCGACAGGCTCACGAGATTCCAGGCCGACAGCGCCCACATCGTCAGACCCAGGCAGACGAAAGCGTAGCTCAGGTGCAGGCTCCACAGCAGCGGCTCGCGCCAGCCCTGCCAGCCGGCCCAGCGCAGCCCGCGCACGAGGTTGGCGAGCGCCGCCACGCCGGCGACCACGCCCCACACGCCGGCCGGCACGTCGCCACCGACCAGGGCCGCCAGCTGCAGGCCGACCAGTGCCACGACGCCGCCGATCGCCGTCGCCTCGAGCACCAGTGGCCGGCTCGCCTGGGGGCGGTTCAGACGCCGCGCGGTGAAGAAGGGAATCACCCGGCCGCCGAGGATCACCATCAGCAAAGTGATCAGCAGCACCGCGAGGGACTCGCCGCCGTGCAGCAGCCCCGGCGCGCCGCGGAACAGCGCCAGATGCGTGGCCAGGTTGGCCACGGCGAGCAGCGCGAGCACCGGCACGAAGACCAGGTTGCGCCACTGGCGCCGGTGAATCACCGGCCGCGCCAGCAGCACCGCGGCCAGCGGCAGGAAGGCCAGGTCAATGCCCGCCACCCAGGCCGGCGACAGCGCCTGGGGAAAGGCGATCGCCAGCCGCGCCGCCAGCCAGAGCGCGGCAAGCCCCAGCAGCGGCCAGCCGGAAAGCCCCGGCCGGCCGGTCCAGTTCTGCACCGCGGTGAGCAGAAAGCCCACCACCACCGCCGCGGCGAAGCCGAACAGCATCTCGTGGGGGTGCCACCACATCAGCCCGCCGTAGGGGGCGAGCCACACCTTGCCGTTCCACACCCCGCCCCACACCAGCATCGCCACCAGGCCGAACGCCGCGGCGAGCAGGAAGAAGGGGCGAAACGCCAGCCGCCACAGCGGCATGCGGCGCGTCAGGACGGACGATTCGTGCATCGGGCGCTCCCGGTCAGCCGGCCTGCAGCGGCCGCGAGGGGCCGAAGTGTTCGTAATGGCGCCGCTCGCCGGGCACACCCAGGCTGTCCAGGGCGTGATCGACGGCGGTCATGAAGCCCTGTGGCCCCACGAAGTAGCACTCCGGGTCGCCCTCGGGCAGATAGCGCGCCAGCAGCTCGCGATTGACGCGGCCGATGTGGTCGGCTCGATCGTCCTCGTCGCCCCGCTCGTAGAGCGTCACCGAGGTCAGGTGGTCGGCATGCTCGCGGGCCAGCGCCGCCAGTTCCTCGGCGAAGGCGTGGTGGGCGCGCTCCTGGGCGGCATGCAGGTAGACCACCCGGCGCCCCTGCTCCAGCGCCCGGCAGGCCATCGGCAGCATCGGCGTCTGCCCCACCCCGCCGCTGATCAGCATCACCGGTGTCGAGGCCTCGTCGAGCGTCAATTGCCCCGAGGGCTGCAGCAGCTCGAGCGTATCGCCGACATCGAGCCGGTCGTGGAAGTACTCGCTGACCCGGCCGCCCGTCTCGCGCTTGATCGAGATCCGGTAGCTCCTGCCGTTGGGGGTGCCGGACAGGCTGTAGTGACGATAGACAGGCTCGCCGTCGATGGTCAGCCTGACACCGATGAACTGCCCCGGTTCGAAATCCGCCACCGGCCCGCCGTCGACCGGCTCGAGCACGAAGGAGCGGATGACCCGGCTCTCCTGGCGTGTCTCGGCGATGCGGAAGGTGCGCGTGCCCTGCCAGCCGCCGGGGCGCGCGGCGAACTCATGGTAGGCTTCCGCCTCCAGCCCGATCAGCAGGTCGGCCAGCTCCTGATAGAGCGCGCCCCAGGCATCGGCGATCTCGGGGGTCACGGCATCGCCCAGTACCTCGCCGATCGCCGCCATCAGGCATTCGCCGACGATCGGGTACTGGTCGGGCTGAATCCCCAGCGAGACGTGCTTGCTGACCACCGTGGCCAGCACCTCGCGGGCCTGGTCCGGGTCCTTGCGCATCTGCACATAGGCCAGCACCGCACTGGCCAGCACCCGGGGCTGGCCGCCGTCGGCCTGGTGAGCCTGGTTGAACAGCGGCGCCACCTCCGGGTAGCGCTCGAACATCAGCGGATAGAAGCGTTTCGTGATCGCGTCGAGATGCTCGGCCACCACGGGAGCGGTTGCCTCGATCAGGCTTTCCTGCTGGTCCGTCAACATGTTGAACCTCTTTGATGTGTCGATTGGTCAGGCATGGGCCCATTACCGGTGTAGCAACCCATGTGCCCGCCTTCAAAACGGCTGCCCGGATGCGGCACTTTGTCGCGAATCAACCCCAACCAACTGATTTATCAACCATTCAACAATGACCGCAGCACCTGCCGGTAATTCCGCTGCGGCATCTTCCAACCCGGACAGTCAAGATGACAGCCTTTTTACTGTCTTATTGACAGCATTGTCAGGATGACACCCCCCTTGTTCGGCCTTGACCCGCGCGACGTTCACCAGTATCACCAGGCAATTCACGCCAATCGTCAGCCGTGCATGACGCCAGCCCGCTTCGTGCGGGTTGTCGAACGGGGCGACCGGGAAGTCGTGCCCCACTCGCCAGAGTTCGGCTGCCCCGTCCCCCGAGCCATTCACGGGACAAGGCTTCACCTCGGCTCGAGAAGACACTATCCACGCGGCGAAAACGCATCGCCGATGGCGCCGCCTGGACCACTCCGGACCGGCCCCTCTCGGCGGGGTGAGCGATGGCGTCGTCGCCACGGGCAGCTTTTGCAATTCGCAGGGATCTCACCGACATGACAAGACTCGCCCGACTGATCGATCGCACCGCGGCCGACTTCTTTCCCGGCTACTTTGCCGTCGCCATGGCTACCGGCACCCTCTCGATCGCGGCGCATCTTCTGCGGATCGAGGCGATGGCGCGGGCCTTTTTCTACATCAATTGCGCCGCCTATCTGGTGCTTTTCGGCCTGCTTCTCGTCCGCATCATCCGTCACCCTCATCGCCTGATCGCCGACATGCATTCGCATTCACGGGGCCCGGGATTCTTCACCCTGATTCCCGGCACCTGCATTCTCGGCGCGCAGATGCAGCTCATCGCCCACTCGCCGCTCATGGCCGATCTTCTTCTCGGCCTCGGCATGTTGCTGTGGGTGGGAGTGATGTACTGGTTCTTCATCGCCGTCATCGTGCACCCGAGAAAGCCCAGCCTGCGCAACGGCATCAATGGCTCCTGGCTTCTCGCCTCCGTGGCGACCCACTCGCTGGCCATCCTGTGCACGCTGATCGACTGGCCCAGCGCGTGGCAGACACTCGCCTTGCTGGCCGCCCTGTGCCTGTTCCTGGTCGGCGGCATGCTCTATCTGGTGATCATCCCGATCATCTTCTACCGCCTGACCTTCGTGGCCCTCGACGTGACGCTGCTCTCGCCCCCTTACTGGATCAACATGGGCGCCATGGCCATCGCCACCCTGTCGGGCGCGGGGCTCATGCTCACCCTGCCCACCGTGCCGGCCTTGAGCGACTTCCTGCCGTTCATCCGGGGCATCACGCTGTTCATGTGGGCATCGGCCACGTGGTGGATCCCGCTGCTGCTGGGCCTGTCGGCCTGGCGCTACCTGATCGCCCGCCATCCCCTGCGTTACGACCCCCAGTACTGGAGCATCGTCTTCCCGATCGCCATGTATACCGCCGCCACCGCGCGCCTGGGCGAGGCGCTGGCGATACCGGCGCTGCTCGTGCTGCCCCATCTTTCCCTCTGGGCGGCGCTCGCCGTGTGGGTCGGCACGGCCATCGGCATGCTGACGGCACGCCGGAATCAGCCTGTCCAGGGCAGCAGCAAGGCCGACGACTGAGCGGCGCTCTTAAAGCAACACAGGGGCATCGGAGAGCCCCAGTCGGCTTCGTGTCGCGACAGACAGGTTCTGCCAATGCTCGAAGAGCCAGTCTGAAAAATCATTGCCTCCCATGACCTGAATGCCATCCTTCTCCGCCAGCGCCTCGACACCCTCGTCGACAATGGCCGTCGTGATCAGCCAACGCTGGGCATCGTCATCATCAAGTGCGGCGAGCTGGCGGATGCCGTGAGCCCCGGTAGTGCCCTGATGATGCTTTACTTGAACAAGGAGCTTTGTGGGATTGAACCGGTCCTTCCGGTAAGCTTCGATATCGGCATCGGCAACTCCCTCATAGTGCCGCTTGCTGGGTCGACGGACCTCATACCCTTCCAGCTTCAAAAGCTCCATCACCAGCATTTCCAGCCCATTGCCACCGCCCGCAAGGAAAGTGCTCCCCTGCTGTATACGCTCCAGAAGCGTCTTCTTGAAGGTATTGACCGCTTCGCTGTTTTCGGCTTCATGCTGGCTATTGATGTTGCTGAAACCGCCAGACTCCAGCCGGGAATACAGCGTTTCCAGCTCATCTGAAAACTCATCCAGCGATGCAACGGCCATCCGAATTTTCAGTCGGGTCTCAAGAGCCGTGGAAAGGTCATCGCGAGGTATCCGCTTGACCTTCCCATCCGGGTCGCGCAGGAATGTCGCACCGATCCGGTTCTCCCCATAGCCGACATCCAGGCCGAATCCTTTCTCGCCCGTGGCCCGAGCCAGTAGAATGGCGCGAGGTACGGGGACCACGATCAGGTCACCGGCGCGAATATTGAAGAATCGCCGGATCTGATTGCCCTTCCTGCCGATCTCAATTCCCCGGTCTCGAAACGCCTTCATCAGAGAGTCGGCCGACGCGTGCTCTGAAAAGTTCATCTGCGACCAGCCATAGCCCGCCTGGTCCCCTGCAGTCAGCTCAAGCGGGCTTCTCACCATGACTACCCTTGACACAGCACTTTCCTTTTCGATTTAGAGTAAAACAGGCTTGGAAACGGCCTGAAGCCATTACCTTACGATATCCATCAGCTTGTCATAGGAATCCACCACGTCGTACTTCACCGTCGCCGTGGCGATGGTGTCGAAGAACTCCGTGGCACACTTGATCTTGGCCTGCTCGATTTCACGCAGCTCCAGCGATGACATGCTGCCCTTGGTCTCGGCCACGAAGTAGACGTGTTTCACGTCATTCTCATTGAAGGCGATGGCCCAGTCGGGGTTGTAGTTGCCCACCGGCGTCGGGATGAAGAAGCTCTTCGGCAGCTTGGCGTAGACCACCACTTCCTTGCCGGTGTCGAGCTCTTCGACGAAATCCCGCTCGATCCTGGAGTCGGTCACCACGTAGTCATAGACGTGCCGGTTGGCCTTGTAGGCCCGATCCAGATTATTTTCCGGCTTCTCGAGGGTGAAGATTTCCCGGCTGTGCTGCTCGTTGATGGGGTCGTAGCTGATGTGCTCGACCACCATGCTGGCCTTCTGCTCGTTGATCAGCCTGGCGGCCTGAGCCATGAAGTCTTCGGGGTTCATCGGGTACTGCTTGAAGGTCTTCGGCTGGATTTTCGAGAGAATCGCCGCGACGGTGCGCCGCGTTAGCTGTGTGGCCTCGGCCAGGCGGCCGATCAGGTCGTACTGCACCGCCGAGTGAAGCGAGCCGTCATGCTTGACCCGCTCGCTCTCGTTGACGGTGAAGGCCTGCCCGCTGGTCATGTCCTGGTAGCTGGCTTCCGCCTTCTGCGTGCCGCGCTCCACCTGGTACTCGAGCCGCTTCACGTTGAGTTTCAGGTCCAGATAGCCCACGCATTTCTCGATCAGCTCGTTGGAGTCGAAGCTGACCGAGTAGGCCGCCTTGCGGTTGATGCGCTCCCAGAGCGCCTGAAATTCCTTCTTGTGGAAGTTGTCGTTGAGCGGGTTCAGCTTGGCCTTGCGGCCGTCCTCGATGTGCGGCAGCTGGGCGTTGCTGAAGACGCTGTCGATCAGCTGGAAGACCTGCTGTGCATGGGGCTGTAGCGCCTCCGGCAGCTCGGCTCGGGTGCCGTCCTCCTTGGCCTGGTGGTAGGCCTCGGTGATGTGATCGGCGTTATCCGTGTAGTCGTTCTTGAGCAGGTAGCGGTAGATATCCTTGGCCATGGCGGGCGTGACCTCCACCTCGCCCTCATCCGACACGAGCAGCTTGCCGGTGAAGTAGGCCTCGTCGGCGACCCGCGGGCGTTCGGAGAGCTCATTGCTGATGTCGCGCTGCAAGGCGGTGACGAAGTCCTTGTAACTCTCGCTGGCGACTACCGCCAGCTCGTTGATGTCGTGTACCGTCAGCGGATCGTCCATGCGCTCGCCCAGCTGGTTGACCGCCAGACGCAGGCCGCGCCCCACCTCCTGGCGCCGGGAGATGGTGTTGTCGCTGTGCTTCAGCGTACAGATGACGAACACGTTGGGGTTGTCCCAGCCCTCTCGCAGTGCAGAGTGGGAGAAGATGAAGCGCGTGGGCTCTTCGAAGGAGAGCAGACGTTCCTTGTCCTTCAGGATCAGGTCGTAGGCATCGACATCGTCCGTCTCGGTCGAGCGCGCTTTGGTCTTGGGGTCAACGAGACGCTTGGACTTCTTGTCGATGGAGAAGTAACCGTTGTGGGTATCCGAGGTGTTGATGCCCTTTAAGTAACGGTTGTACTCACTATCTTCCAGGGTCTGCACCTGGTTGAGCTGACATTTGTATTCCTCCTCGAATATTTGAGCATATTCACCCAGCACCTCACCGCTGTCATCATACTGACGATACTTGGCCACCTCATCGATGAAGAACAACGTGAGCACCTTGACGCCCTGAGAAAAAAGCTGCTGCTCCTTCTGGAAGTGCGCCTTTATCGCCTCACGGATCTGAATCCGCCTAAGCGCCTTTTCGGTAACATCGACGGTTACCTCCCCGGCGGTAAGCTCGACGCCGTTGGTGAAGCTGAGTTGGTCGACCCGGGCGTCAATGTCCGAGACGACGAAGCCCTTGTACTGGTCCAGCCCACCCGACAGCTCATGGAGGTTGTCGCCCTTGCCGAGCTTGCGACGCTTGCGCTTCACGCCGCCGGCCGACTTCACTTCATACTCGATCCAGGCCACCGGGGGCTTGCTCCTGGCAGTCTCGATATTTTCCAGGTAGAGGTAGGCATCGGTGCCGGTGAGCCCCTTGGTAGTGACACCATGCACCGAGATCTTCTTCACCAGCTTCTGGTTGTAGGCGTCCAGGGCATCCAGGCGATGGATCTTGTTGTAGGTCGTCTTGTGGGTGGCCGAGTAGCGCACGATGAACAGCGGGTTGAACTCGCTCAGCGAGCTGAGCGTCTTGCCCCCTTCCATCTTCTGCGGCTCATCGAGGAACAGGATCGGCCGGTTGGCCTTGATCACGTCGATGGGGCGCCGTGACTGGAAATCGTCCAGCTCATCGTAGATGCGGCGGTTGTCGGCACCACGGGAGTTGAAGGCCTGCACGTTGATGACCATCACGCTGATGCCGGCATCCGAGGAGAAGCTTTCCAGGTTGTGCAGCTGCTTCGAGTTGTAGATGAAGAAGCGCGCCTTCTCCCCGTAGCTCTCCAGGAAGTGGTCGGCGGTGATCTGCAGCGACTTGTAGACCCCCTCGCGGATGGCAATGCTGGGCACCACCACGATGAACTTGCTCCAGCCGTAGCGCTGCTTCAGCTCGAACATGCTCTTCAGATAGACGTAGGTCTTGCCGGTGCCAGTCTCCATCTCCACGTCCAGGTTGTAGGGGCAGCCGGTCTTGTCATCCTTCTTCAGGCCGTCGGAGAGCGGCAGGTTCTGGCGGCGCTGCACAGCCCGGATATTGTTCAGCAGATCCAGCTCCGTCAGCTCCAGCGCGGCGTTCTTGAAGCCGGCGTCGTCGGGGTCTGGCGAGGCGTAGAGGTCACGCTGCAGCGGCTGCGCCAGGGGTGCTGCCTCGCCCGGATCGATGCGATAGCGGATACCACTGCTAAAGGGCTGGCCGGCAAAGCAGTCCGCCAGTGCCTCGACGGCCCGCGTCTGGTATTCCTGGGTCTTGAACTTGAGCTTCATGACAACCCTCTGTGACCGTCTCTCTGCACGCTCTCTGCAAACAAGACGCCACAGAGAGATGTAATCCTTTGATTTTCAACAAATAGTTGAATTTTCTTGCTGCACGCCTCTATTGACCACCTTGCGCGGTCTCTGCAAGACACCAGCGAGGAGCCGTATCAGAGCCCTTGTTGACGATGACGCCCTGGCGCCGGAGCTTTGTCAGCAAATTGCTGATTTTATTGTATTTTTGTTTGTATGTAAGGGCATCACTCAGCTTGTCCAGCAACAGCGCGTTGATATCCGAGCGGTTCGCCTGACCGAACTTTTCGAGATAATCCTTCAGCAACTTTGCATAGAACTCATCGTCCTGAGCACGGGTGCGGATATATTCGGCTTTGCTGGCCGTCGCTCCCGCCACGCTGGCGGAGACGTGGTAGTTAGGCTTGCGCCCTTCGATCAGGCCGGCCCGTTTGAGGCGAGCCACCGCATCATCGGCGATCGGCAGCTTCTTCTGGATGCGATCCAATGCCAGCACATCGACAAGAGACAAGTCCGTCTTCTGAATCAACAGGCGACTGTACGCGGAGTCGACCACGCCACCGTAGATACCAAGTCTGACGGCGCCTGGCTCGCTCAGATCATAGTCAGGCAGGGGGAGATAACGCCGGGCCTGGCGGGAATACATGTCGTGAATGCCGTAGCCCATGGTATCGATCATGTTGAGCTCGGCCATGGCCTGGGTCAGAAAAGGGTTACGGTAGCGCTTCGGTACCCGGTGTCCCTCCAGGTAATCATCGGGCTCACCCTCGAAAAAGCTGCCTTCATTGTCGAAGACCAGCCGGTCGGATTGCTCGACCACCACCACACGCGCATTGCGACTGTAGTCCTGATGAGCGATGCAATTATGCAACGCTTCCAGCACGATTTTCTGGTCGTACTTGGACACTTCGATAGGTAATAGCTCGTCCTGAGGCAGCAGCCGCAACTGGATATTGCGGATACGCTGATACAACTGCGTCGTGGCCAGCAGGAACGGCGGGCCGAAGTGCTGGTAGGCCCGCTCCGGCCCCTCCAGCTTCCAGGTCAGCTGAGCGGGATGGGGGGATAGCAATGGCGCCGCCTCTTCCTTGCCCAGCAGCAGGAGAGCCGCCCGGGTCACCCTGCCGTCCAGGGTCAGCTTGGCGCGATCCAGGAAAGTAGCCAGCGGCCATCCCATTACTTCGTCAGGCTCGAAACGGTTGGCGTACTTCTTGGCAAAGGACTCTCGGGCCTTGCTGACCGCCTCGGGGTCGAGATGGTCGAGTGTGGCATTCGGCACCAACTGCACGGACCAGTCGGTGGCGTCAGTCTGTCGCCGGATCGCATCCTGCTTGTCCAGGCCCAAGCCGGTCAGACTCTCCCCGGCGCGGGCGTAGTAATGCCCCAGCCAGGCGATGGGCATGCCCATCGGTGCGGGCGGAATCTCGAACAGCAGCACCCGGCCCTCCGGCGTTTCCAGCTCGTGGATGTCACGGAAGGTGATGCTGGGCTCGGTGCCATCGGCGATCTGCATCTTCAGCTTGTCGAGCTCGCCTGGGGCTTGGCGGTACTCGGAGCCCAGGATGCGCCGGGTCTTGTCGTCGATGCCAAAGACCAGCCAGGCGCTTTCGCAGGCACGCAGATTCGCCTCGTTGGCCAGCGCCGAGAGGTACTTGCCGAGATCCGAGGTGGAAAAGCCCTTGCCACCGCGTTTGAACTCGACCACCTCGCTTTCCCAGCGCTCGATCAGGGAGTGCAGCAACTGCTTCAGCGCCTGCTCGTCCATGCTCATGGGCCTAGATCACCTTGACGTCGGTATTGGGCGACTTCTGGGCGAAGATCTGCTCGACGTTGATCTTGACGCTGTCGCTGGCGAAGCCGGCATCGCGGAATACCACGCGCAGCGGCTCGTACTCGGCCAGCTGCTTGACGAAAGCCTCGTCGATATCGAGGTCGAAGCAGGCGGCCAGGGCCATATGCTTCTCGGCTCCATCGACGAAGAAGACGTTTTTTCCATCAACCTCCTGGCGGGAGATCGGAAGCGAAAGGTCTACACCCCAATCCAGCAAGACCTGGAAGAGCAGGTCTTCTGAACTCCGACCCTCGCGGATATTGTCGATATTTTTAGACAGCAAGTCTTGGCTAAGTGCGTCTGGAGAATAATGAGTGTCACGCATGTTTGATGAATCAATCTTAAATGCTCGAAAACCGATATCTCGGTTCCAATGGGAATCGCAGCCGTTTTCGATAATTTTTTCCCCAGCTCGGCGGATGCGTTCTTTAGAAATTTCAGCGATATCTTGATATCCAGCATTCCACGCATCCGAGCTCTCATCTGTAGGCTCTGGAAGCTGTATCGTAATAAATTTCCGATTCCCACCATCAGCGGCATTTAACTTCATAGTAGCATGTGCGGTGGTGGCAGACCCTGCAAAAAAGTCGAGAACAAGTGAGTCAGGCTCTGTCGCAAGATGCAACACGCGCTCTAACAACCTAACTGGTTTAGGCGTATCAAAAACTGATGCTTCAGGGAAAAGTTCATTGACTTCTTTTTTTCCTTCTTGGTTATGCCCAACTTCATTATATTTCCAAATCGTCTGGCAAGCTGCGCCCTGCTTGACCTCAGAAAGAAACCTTTTTATAGAAGGCACATTGTTCCCATCAGCCCCGAACCAAACTCGGTTGTCCTCAATCATCCTTTCAAAAACTTCTTTCGTATAGACCCAACAACGACCGTTTGGCAAAGAGTGTCTCTTCCCATTTGGAGCAATCAGTTCATAAAACTGACCTTTTGTTCCATGACCAGCTTGAGCCGTTGCATCTGCAGGCTTCCATATACCACGTGGATCGTTATCAGGGTTTCGGTAGCGAGCATTCATCGCATCTGTGCGCGGCAGTAGCTTCGGATACCAATTAAGCTTGTTTTTAGCATAAACTAACAGAAAATCATGCGACTCTGAGAACCATTTTACAGCATTCTGAGGGCTGTATCGCTTCTCCCAGATAATCGTATTCACGAAATTTTGACTTCCAAATACTTCATCGCAGATGCGTTTTAGGTTCGCCTGCTCATTGTCATCGATGCTGATGAAAATCACACCGTCATCACGAAGCAGGTTTCGAGAGAGCTGAAGTCTGGCATGAATCATAGTTAGCCAGTCTGAATGAAATCGGCCATTGCTAGTGGAATTAGCGACTAGCCGGCTCCCTATTTCATCTACCTGATTCGACCGTTGCAGAAACTCCTCTGGATTCTCAGAAAAATCATCTTCGTAAACAAAGTCTCCCCCAGTGTTATATGGTGGATCAATGTAGATCAGCTTGACTTTTCCCAGGTAGTTTTCTTGAAGAAGCTTGAGCGCCTCAAGATTATCTCCCTCAATGAAAATATTTTTGGTGGTATCGAAGTTCACACTCGGCGGTCTCAAGTTCCAAGTGCAACACGTGACCCATCAGGTACGGTGTTGCTATGACTCACTGCTATCGCCACCTCTCTGCTGAAGACCGAGCCGCCATCATGATGATGCGAGCCACGCATTCGATCCGGGCCATCGCCACTCACCTGGGCCGTGCGCCGAGCACCGTGTCGCGAGAAATAGCCCGCCACACGGTTGATCCCATCAAGGGCTACGATGCCGGCCTGGCGGGCTACCGGGCTCGTCTGACGCGACATCGGCCACGTCAGCGTCCCAAGCTGCACCCCGACGGGGAGCTCTTCGAGGTGGTGGTCTACCTGCTGCGCAAGTACTGGT